>NZ_KI421412.1:255761-286549 GCF_000472285.1 Desulfuromonas sp. TF | reverse complement strand
GCCCCGCCGACCCTGGCTGCGGCGGGTGAACCCGCCTCTGCTAGGACACGATGCCCCACTCAAGGCCCTCGTCCTGAAGGCGCTTTCGTGCGGGTTCGCCGGCGCCGCCCGGCGGGCAGGGGTAGTCTGCTCCGAACATTTTGCCGGGCTCTACTCCCTTTCGCCGCAGGCGGACTATCCGGCCATGATGGCCGGCTGGCTGCGCCGCGCTCCTGCCGGGACGGTGCTGATGTGCCACCCGGGGATGGGCAGCGAGGAAGACCCTGAAGGGATCGGCAGGACCCGCCTGCGGGAATTCCGCTATCTCGGGGGGCGGGGGTTTGCAGAGACCCTCGTGAAGGAAGGGATCGCCCTGACCGGCTTTCGCCGCTGGCGGGAGAAGAGCTGCCGAACAACCTGAATGAACCGGATGCGGACCGGGCGACCTGCGACGCCCCTTTTCCGCGCCCATCCGAACGATCCGGAGGATAATCCATGGGTTTCACCCACGCCATCACCCGACTTATGAAATACGGCTTTCCCGGCCAGCGTCCCGCCACGCCGCTCATGCTCATGTTCCACATCACGACCCGCTGCGACATGGAGTGCAAGCACTGCGGCGACGACATCTGGGGCGATCCCAAAGACGACCTGACCCTGGAAGAAATCGGGGAGTTTTCCCGCGGCATGGGGGAGTTCGTGGATCTCGGACTGGGGGGCGGAGAACCGTTTCTGCGCAAGGACCTGGTCGAGATCTGCGCGATCTTTGTGCAGCAAAACAAGGTCCGGAACATCGGCATCCCGAGCAACGGTTTCGCCACCGGGCGGATCGTCGAAAAAGCTCGCGAAATCCTCGAGCGCTGCCCGGAGACCACGCTGAATATCATGCTCTCCCTCGACGGCTTCCAGCCGACCCACGACGAGATCCGCCGGCCGGGTTCCTACGATCGCGTCCTGGCCACCGCCCGACGGCTCAAGGAGCTGCAGCAGGAGTACGACAGGCTCAACCTGAGTTTCAACGCCACCATCAACAACGAGAACTGGCGGGAGCTGCCCGACCTGGCCCGGTTCCTCCAGGATGAATACCAGGCCAACCTCGACTTCAACGTCCTCACCGGCGACCCCCGCGACCCGGGACTGGTCGTTCCCGCCCCGGAGATTCTCGAGGAGACGATCGAGGGAATCTACGCCGTTCGCGAAACCTCGCCGCTGACGGACCATTACCTGCGCATCTGCCAGGACGTGATCGTCAGGACCAATGCCGAGGACCGTCAGGTCGTCCCCTGCCGGGCCGGCAGCTTGATCGGTACGGTGCACGCCAACGGCGACGTGCGCGTCTGCCCCTACCTGCCGGTGATCGGCAACGTGCGCGAGCGTACGTTTCAGGAGATCTGGCAGAGCGAGCAGGCCCTGGCCCAGCACCGCTCCATATCCGCCGGCGACTGCTCCTGCAACAGCGACTGCTTCATCGTGACCAGCCTGAACCATTACTGGAAGCTGCCGCTGATGGTTCTGCATGAAAAGGTCAAGTTGTAGGAAAGCAGTAAAACATTTTTTACGAATTTACTCCTGCTCTTTGAAAAATTCATAGGAGATTTTAAAAGAATCTGAGATATATATGTTCCGGTTCAACTCCAATTCTTTATTATGCTGTTAACCGCCAGTTGACAATGATTTGAAATTTCGGGAGGCTCATATGTTTTTTTTGAATGACATCAGGAACCTGATCGGAATCAGATTCCTGTCCGGTCTTGTTCTGGTCCTACTTCCCCCTCTTGCGGGGACGATTTTGACCGATGCAGCAACAATTTGGCCTCTATCGACGATGCTTTACAGCCTGGGTCTCCTGTACAGCTGCACAATGCTCCCGAGGGGGGTGACAAGGCTCGTCGTTTACAATATCGTCGCAACAGCCTTTTTCCTCGCTGAATCCTGCTTCCTTTTCAGCTATTACCTGCAGAACACCGGATTCAACGAGGCGTTCTTCTATCATCTTAGGCCGGATCTGGTTTATGCCGGCTTGAAGGAATATCTTCCTGTTCTGATATTGGTCATTGTCTGCATGCTCGGCTCCCTGTTCTTGTTTTCATCGCTGCTGACGAGGATCGACCTCAGCAAAGGGAAGATATCTCTCCTTTCCCTGGGTCTGCTTTTTGTCGGGCTGTTTATTTCACCCCCCGCGCGGAGCTTTGTCGCCTATATTGAAAACCTCCCGCCAACGGCAGTCGACAGCAGCCTTTCCGAGATTTTTCCTGACCTGGACTCAAGGGACGTCACGTCGCGCCGCACGGGGTCGAACCGTCCTAACATCGTCCTAATTTACGCCGAAAGCCTGGAGCAGCGCTTTTTCGACGAGAAGCTGTTCCCCGGCCTGCTGCCTGAACTGAAAAAACTTCGCGAGCAGTCCCTCGACTTCACAAACGTCGCCCAGGGAGTCGGTGCCGAATGGACCATCGGCGGGATGGTCGCCTCCCAGTGCGGCTACCCGCTCACCTCCTCCTTTGATGTCAAGGGGAACGATCTGAGTCTTTTCGACGAATTTCTACCCGGGACCACCTGTCTCGGCGATCTTCTGAAAAAGGACGGTTACCATCTGGTCTTTATCGGTGGCTCGGATTCCCATTTTGCCGGGAAGGAGGTATTTCTGCGCTCGCACGGCTATTCGGAAATCATCGATCGCTACGTTCTAGAGAAAACCCTGGCGGATAAAAACTATGTGAACGGATGGGGGATCTTCGACGATACGGTGTTCGATTATGCCATTCGAAAGTTTTTCAAACTGAGTAAAGAGAACTCCCCCTTCCTCCTGACCTTGCTCACGCTCGACAACCACAATGGATTCCTGTCGAAATCCTGTGAAGAGCCCTACGCTTCGGGAAAGAACAAGTATTTGAGTTCCGTCCACTGTTCGGACCAACTTATCGCCGGTTTTGTCGAACAGATCAGGCGATCCCCCTATTCGGACAAAACCGTTATCGCACTTGTCAGCGACCACCTGGCGATCAGCAAAAAAGTCAAGGATGTACTCGAACCCTCGCAGATGAAGAAACGTTTGACCTTCTTCATCAATTCTCCGGACGGCAAATCCGGGGTCATTGAAAACGCAGGCATCCATTACGACATCGCACCAACGCTGCTGGATTTTCTAGGTTACGAGGTGCAGGGACAGATGGGCTTCGGCGCACCGCTCACCACAGGTGATGGTTTTTTGCCGAGCCGGTTCGGCGAGGACAAATGGAGAAGTCAGGCGCCAAATCTTGTGGCCATTGGCAAGGATCTGTGGAAAAACGACCTGTTCCTGACGAGGGCCGGGATTTCCCTGGATAGCCAGAACCTCTTTTTGTCGCTGGGCGGGAGGAACTTCGATCTTCGCTCATGGGGCGCCTCGGATGTTCCGGCGTCACTCGTCTATTTTTTTGACCCGACATCCCTAAAGCTATTGAATATAAATGCCTATGCATTCGACGAAGGGTTGCAAAAATCGACTCTGAGCAAGGAGCTTCTCAAGGAGAAAGATAAACTCGCCTTGGTCATCTCCAGAGCCAAGAACCTTCCGGGGTTCTCCGATCCGACGGCAAATCCCAATCAATGGGTATATTTCTGCGGCAAGCCCGGAAGCGCTCCTTTTTCGGGGGGAGTCATCACCGGTGATTTCCACATACCGTTCGATACAATCAAGGAACTTGGGGCCAGCGATCTCGACAACGAAATGATCCGTCTGAGACAGAATCTGATAAATCGATAGAGGCGAGGGGTCGATATGATTATGATGCCCAGGCAGTTTTTCTTTAAATTTCTTTATCTTACAGCTTTTCTGCATGGCTTGGCGTTTTCGGGTGTGACATTCTGCCTTGCGGCCGACCCGGAACTCGAGTCGTCCCGCTATATCGCGCATGCGGGTGGAGGGATCAACCACGAAACCTACACGAACAGCCTGGAAGCCCTGAATACGAATTACGATAAAGGGTTCAGATTTTTTGAAGTCGATTTTTCCTGGACTTCCGACGGCAAGCTCGTTGCGATCCACGACTGGCAAGGCGTTCTGCAAAGCAAGTTTTCCATTGCCGAAGGGATCGCCATCCCGACAGAAGCAGAATTTATTGGATTGACGATGAAAAACAATCTTACGCAGCTCGGTTTGGAAGAGGTGTTGATATGGGCAGCGGGAAAAGGCGATGCATATATAGTCACAGACGTGAAAGATCACAACCTCAAAGCTCTGGGACTTATAGCTGCTGACTTCAAGGAGTTCAATAAATATGTCGTACCGCAGGTCTATTCGTATCGGGAGTATGAAGAGGCCAGGGACCTCGGTTATGAAAGGATCATTCTCACCCTTTACCGAATGAAGGTCGATCCATACGAGGTTTTAGCTTTTGCAAAGAAGTATTCACCTTTTGCTGTGACCATGCCTTGGAAAATGGCCCGGACTGGTTTGGCTTATCATATAAGCCGGGCGGGTACACGCGTTTACGTACATACCGTCAATGAAATGGATTATTTTAATATGCTCAAAGGATTTGGTGTTTTTGGCGTATATACGGACTTTATCTCGCCGTCCTTGAATGCTCAGGCGCCCCAGAACTTGCGGTAGAACTCGATGGGGAGCGGCCGGTCCGGGGAGGCATTTTCCAGCCCGAGGCCGGCCAGGATGAGGTCCTGCTGGTAAGCTGAGCAGGCGGCGCACACCTTCGGGGGGGCGCCCTTCTCGAAGGCCTCGAGGATCCCCGCCCTCCTAGAGCCCCTCCAGACCTCCTTGAGGCTGTCCCGGTCGGCCCGCCCCAGGGACAGGCTCCCTTCGGCGTCGGCGCAGCCGCAGGCGGTGATGGCGCCGTCCCAGCAGACCGCCAGGTGCACGCACGGCAAGGCACACTTCCTGCTCTTCCGCGCTGGCCCCCTGTTCACCTCCACCCCCCGTTCCCGGTCGCTCTCCACCAGCCCGCCGTAGTTCCCATAGGTCCAGAGATGGGTGACATGGACCCCCCGCCTGCGGAAGGCGTCGAGCTGGCGCTTGTGGCGCAGTTCGAATTTCCAGTCGTTGGTGCGGAAGCCGAATGCGATATCGGCCGGGTTGGCGACCTTCTCGTTGAGGTCCAGCAGCCGGTCCATCGCCTCCCTGACCTGAGGGAACCGGTCGACTCCGTACATCTGCCTGTAGGTCTCCGCGTCCAGCCCGCCGATGCTCACCTGCACGACCGCCAGCGACTCCAGGAGGAACCCGACCTCTTCGTCCGAATAATTGCCCAGGGCGATGGCGTTTGTGGTCAGGGCGATCTGGTTGATCTCCGGGCGCCCCCTGAGGAGGCGGATCCGCCGCAGAAGGTGGGGGTCCAGAAGCGGGTCTCCCATGATGGGAGTCAGGGAGACCGCTCCCCCGCCCATCTCCAGGTAGTCGGAGACGATCTTCTCGAACAGCGAAAGATCCATCACCCCTTTTCCCCTTTTCATCCCCGGGTAGGCGCAGAAGGCGCAGCGCGCGTTGCAGAGATTGGTCGTCTCGATCTGCAGGATCAGGGGGGCTTCCCCGAGCGCCCCTGAGAGATGGGACACCTGCGGAGGGGCTCCGGCGGGGAGAAGGCGCCGGCCGATCTCGGCCATCGTCTTCAGGGGCGACAGCGAGAAACGAAGGATCAGGGTTTTAAGCATTCGCGACAGAGGCATCTTCGATCCTGTTTCCTGGTTTCGTTACTTCTCGGGGACCAGCTGCCGGCAGATGGTCTCAAGCTGCTGCTCCGCCAGCTCGGCCTGGTACTTTTTCAGCACCAGCTCCCGTCCATGCCGTCCCATCCGCTCGCACAATTCCTCGTCTTCGGCGAGCGTCAGTATTTTTTTCGCGAGGTCGTCTATATCGCCGGCCTTGACGAACAATCCCTCCCGTCCGTCCGTGAAAACGCTTCTCACCCCCGGCAGGTTGCTGGCAATCACCGGCTTCCCCGACGACATCGCCTCGAGCAGCACCAGGCCGAAGGCTTCCCCCTGGTTGATCGAAGGAAGGACCAGGAAACTCCCCTCCTGATAGGCCCGGACCAGGGCCGGATCGTCGACCTTGCCGAGGAACTGGACATGGTCGGTGATTTTCAGATCCGCCGCCAGCGTCTTGTAATGCGCGAGGAGGTCCCCGCCGCCGACGATGCGCAGCTTGATCGGCCTGGAGCATCCGCCGATGACGGTTTTCATGGCGCGCAGAAGGTTTTCAAGCCCCTTGAAGTAGTGGGCCTTGTCCAGCGCCGAAACGAAAAGCACGACCACTTCCCCGGTTGGTTCCTTCTCCACTGGGCGGAAACGGTCGCTGTCGACCCAGAAAGGGATTTCACGGAACCTCTCCGGAGTCTCCTGGAGAAAAGGCGCCAGCTGGGAATTGGCCAGATAATCCAGGGAAGCGCTGATGATCACGTCGGCGCGCTTGGCAAGGAGCGGGAAAACCATCCGCCGGTTGAATTCGAAGACGTATTTCCTCAGGCCGGTCGAAAGGCTGTCCATGTGATACTGGAGGGCCAGCTTCCCGGGCCAGAGGATGCAGGCGAAGAACACCATCAGATGGGCGCCGTAAAAGGGATAATGGAGCTGGATGATGTCGTAGGAGCGCAGCTTCCAGAGCAGCTGCGGCAGCCAGGCCGCGTTGCCGAACTTCAGCGGGCTTTTCAGCCAGGCCACCCGGTAGGGGAGGACCGCTCCCGGCACGCCGATCTCCCTGCGCCGGGGGGTCATGACCGTCACGTCGTGGCGGCTGGAGTGCATCCTGGCGAATTGGGCCGCGGCGTTTCCCGTCCCTCCCTTGTACGGGGGAAACGTTCCGACCACATGCGCTATCTTGACCCTCGGCCGGCTCGTCTCCTCCAGGACCTGGTCATAGGCGTCCAGCAGACGCTTCTCCATGAATTCCGGCCGCCAGTTGCGCTGGAACTCCACCTGCCCCCGCTGCCCCATAGCCCGGGCGAGTTCAGGGTCGTCCTTGAAGCGCAGGATCGTTTCCTGAAGCTCCTTCTTGGATCCGTAGGTGACCGCCACACCGTTGTCGAAGGCCTCGACCCGCTGGGCCGCCAGCGTGTCCTTGCCGACGATGATCGGCTTGCCGTAGGCCATCGCCTCGAACAGCTTGTTGGGGCTCACCCATTTCTGCGAGACGTTCGTCGGGTCGGTGATGTGAAAGAACAGGTCGAAGTGCGACTCCTCCTCCAGCATCATTTCGTAGGACGGGACCCACTTTCTGAAGGTGATGTTCGGCCAGCGGGCGGCATGCTTCTCCACTTCCTTCTCCAGCGGGCCGAAGCTCCCGATGACCAGACGGACGCCCTGATCCTTCAGCTCGCCGCAGGCCTCGATGACGGTCAGCAGTCCCCTCCCCTCGATGAGGGAGCCGAGGTAGCCGATCGTGAACTCCTCCGACGGCGGAGAAGGATCGGCGATCTGCGGCAGGAAGGGGACGTTGGCCACTTCGAGCATCTTGCGAGGGGTCGCTCCCTCGTGCTGCGGCATCCTCAGCAGGTCGGTAATGATGAACAGGTCGGCCCGGGAGATCAGCCGGTTTTCCAGCCGGCGGGCCCAGTCGGCGAGGACCCGGGGCCACTGCTCCGGCAGCGCCGCGTAATAGGGGTCCAGGCACTGGTAGACGAACGGCTTCCCCTTCAGCCGCGCCACCAGCCAGCCGGGCAGACCGGTGTCGAGGTCGATGGCGTGGATGACGTCGCAGCGGGTCCTCATCAGCTTGAAAAAGAGCCAGAGCTGGAACCGGAACAGCTTGAAGAGGGTGACGAGGTCGTAGAAGCCGGCCCGGATTCCGCACCGGATGTAGCTGATGTTGTCGCTGGTCACCGCCGGCTGGAAGTCCCCCTGTCGGTCCCACAGGAAGCAGCTGACCTCCCCCCACTTGCTCAGGCTCTTGACAAGCCGGGCAAGGGCGGCGTCTTTGGGGTTGCTTCGGAGGACGGCAATGGTTTTGCTCTTCATATCGATTCCCTTTATCCCTTCCGGGCCAGGCAGAAAACCCCGCCGGAGAGGAGCCAGCGCGACGCGCCGTTCATGGCCGCGGCCAGCAGTTGTCCCGGCCGGTTCAGCCGGTACGGGTTCGCGCCGTGAAACTGGGGGAAGTCCGCCCACAGGCCGAGGGACATCGACCTCGGCAGGAAGTCGTCCCAGGTGCTCTCCAGGATCTCGAATCCCGAGGACGCGAGGAGCTCTTCGACCTCCTGTAGGGTATACCGGTACTCGGCGAAATGGATGTCGTCCCCCTGCCGGCGCCGCCAGGCAAGGTAGGCCTGCCGCAGGGGATGGGCGACAACCTTGCGGAACGGGTTTTCCATCGGCACGGTGAAGAACATCAGGCCGCCCGGCCTGAGCACCCGCAGGGCCTCGGCCATGGCCGCCTCGCAGCCGTCCTCGAAGTGTTCCATGACGCCGAGGGAGATGTAGGCGCCGAGGGAGGCGTCCTCATAAGGCAGGTTGCAGATGTCTCCCTGGAAAACCGGCAGCGCCGGCCGCCACGCCTTGAGCCGCTCGATGACGCGGGCGTCGTGGTCGACGCCTTCGATGTCGAAGCCCCGCTCCCCCAGGTAGATAACCCAGGCCCCCAGTCCGCAGCCGGCCTCGAGGATTTTCTCCCCTTTCGGCAGGTGGCGCAGGAACAACCCCTCGATGTGGCGCAGCGCGCAGGCCGACACTTCGTCTTCGACCTTGCCGGAGCTCCACATGTGCTCCTGCTGCTGGTTCAGGTTGCGGATGGTGTAGATCTTTTTCAACTTTTCCCCTTAGCTGCGTTGCCCTGTCCGTGACCGAGCCACAGGGTCTTCAGGAAAGCCCGGCTGAACAGGGCCTGGCATTCCCAGAAAAACGTCTTCTTGTGATCATCTGTCAGGGAGAGAATCCGTTTCAGGCTCTCCGACGCCATGATCAGGGCCAGGTATTTCAGCGTCTTGTGCACGCGGTTGCCGGCGCCGAACCTTCGACGCTCCATGATCGCCGAGGAAACCCCGCCCCAGTAGGACCTGTCAAGCACCCATTCCCTGGTCAGCCGGTTTTCGTGGACCTTGTGGTGTACGACCGCCTCCGGGGTGTAGAGGATCCGATAGCCGGCCTGCGCTATGGCCACGCAGAGGTCGGCCTCCTCGTTGGAGAGCAGCGAAGTGCCGGTCCTGCCCAGGTTCGGATCGAAGGTGCCGACCTCGTCGAACACGGCTTTTCGAAAAGCGACGTTGGTCCCCGCCGGGCAGCAGGGATAGCCGAAATCCCGGAAGTCGTCGTGGTCGATCACCGTGAAATAACCGATCAGGCGCGGATGAAGCCAGTCGGGCCAGCCGGCCAGGGTCCGCCAGACCGGTTTGACCCGGCCGCCGACACAGGCGACGCGCGAATTCTGGAAGCGCTCTTCGAGCTTCTCCAGCCAGGCGGGAATCGGCGCCGCATCGTCATCGAGGAAAGCGACGAACTCTCCGGCGGCGTTGGCGATGCCTGTGTTCCGCGCGTGGGAGAGGCCGAGCTTGTCCTCCCGGAGATATTTCAGATGGGGCATCCCGGCCGCGGCTTGCTCCACAACCCCTTCCGTGTCGTCCTGCGAGGCGTTGTCGACCACCAGCACTTCGAAATCCCCGGCGGGGTAATTGAGCCGCGACACCGCCTGCAGGGTTTCCCCCAAGTCGTCGGCGCGGTTGTGGGTGCAGATGATCACAGACCATTTCATCCTGGCAATCCGTTCATTGCACGTAGCGGCCGCCGGAACGATTGCCCCGGTAAAGATTCAGGGGCCTGATCCAGGGGAAGAGCAACTCGGCCGAGGTCCTGACCTGCAGGGTCACCAGTCCGTAGACCAGTACCGCCCAGATCAGAGGGTGGAAGATGTCCAGCAGCATGTCGCGGCGGGAATAATCGATGTCGACCAACCTCCACCCCAGCCCCTCGTTGCGGGACCTCTTCTCCAGACTGCGGCGATCGTACTGATGGCCGTGCCAGGCCTCCGCTTCGGGCACGAGAACGATCCGGTGCCCGTGCCGGGCAAGATTGCGCTGGAAAATTTTGTCCTCGCTCATTTCGACCGGTCCCATGGGGTTCTCCATCCAGACCGATTTTCGCAGGGCGCAGTTGACGAAAGAGAGGCCGACCCCCTCGTGGCGCATTTTCCAGCGCACGGTCTCGCGGGTATAGTAGGACAGCCTGATCCGGTCCCAGAAGAACACCTCCCGGTCGCCGGGGATGGCCTCCACGCCCTGAGCGACGGCGACTTCCGGGTCGGCAAACGGGGTGCAGAGGGTCTGCAGCCACGCGCTCCCCGCCGGTACCGCGTCCTGCGACAACGAGACGATGATCTCCCCCGCGCCGAGACTGAAGCCGTAGTCGCGGGTCAGGCCGAAATTGAACTCCCCAGGCGCGATCTGCACGAGTCGCACCGGGTATCTCTCCAGAAATTCGAGAGTGCCGTCCGTTGATCCCGAATCGACCACCACCACCTCAAAGGGGAAGTCGCACTCCTGATGGAATACGCTGTCGAGCGACTGCCGGAACAGCTCGCCGCCGTTTTTGGTGAGATAGATGATTGAGGCTTTGGGGGTTATGGAGTTCATTGATGTTTTTGTTTTAATTCTGAAATCAGGACTTTAGTTGGCGGAAAAAAGAGAGGATACGATTCCGACTTCTGGATCCTGCCGCATCACGTCCGGATAACGGCAAACTCAATCCGGCCAGATACTCCGAGAGTTTCCTGTCTTCAACAACCTCGCCGGATTTAAGCCCACTGCGAATCTGATCAGGGCTGAGCATATGTCTTTCAAAAAAACTCTTCAGACTCTCCGGATCTTCCTTATGTTGCGCAAAGACCGTTCTCATTGCAAGACCCGGACCCACACCGGTCCGCGTATTTGTCTGGGGGTTTTTCTCATAGCCTGATCCGATGTTGATCACCTTGTTGCGGAGTTGATCATAGCTTCTGTACGGATAGTGATAGACCTCGATGTCGCCCTCAAAAACTGCGACACCATCAATGCCGCTGACGCTGTGAGAGCCGGGATCCACAACGATGTCGGTAAAACCCCGATGACAGACCTTCGACGGCAGAGGTTTGCCGAGAGGATTTATCGATATTTCCCTTCTGTAAGTCATCTTTTCGTAGAAGGGCAGTTCTGATGAACCGGTATTTCCGCTGTTCAGCAGCATATTGTGCCGCCGGGCGCGAACAACATTGTAGTGGGCAGGCACTTTCCGGAGGGCAGTTTTCAGGTCGCCATGGCAGGGCCACCAGAACTCGTCCGCATCATTGTTAATCACCCAGTCGGCATTAAATTCATCATGGGCCATGCGTGCCATTGTCGTGACCCACTTCGTTTGATGATAAGGCCCGTCTTCGAGGATATACGTGAGTATTCCCTGTCGCTCATACTCTTTAAGGATGCTTGTAGTACCATCTTTTGACGCGTTATCCGTAGCAATGAAATGATCTACACCTTGTGATTTATGGTACTCTATGTTTTCCCGCAAAATATCTTCTTCATCCTTTGCGAGTATTGTCATAACCAGAATCATTATCTTCGGCCTTCTCTACGTTACGTGAATATCCGCGATATGTTATTGACGCTGGAGGAAAGTGTCTAGTAAAATCTATTGTTGATTCGTCTCCCCTTTTACGCTTGAGTCCGCATCACCCAATGGGGTGATTACCTCTCCTGGAAGCCTTATGAAAATCCTGCAGTGGCTGCAGAGAAAATTCGGAGAACCAGCCCCCGACCGCTTTGCACGTGAACCCTGGCGTTATCATCGCGAGGCGACGGAGTTGGAGCGCCAGGCGCAGGCTGCTCGCGAAGCGGCATGGCGTGCCCAGGGTGATTGCCGTTTTTCAGAAGACGTCTATGTCTCTCCCGGCGCTACGGTTAACCCAAGGCACCTTGTTGTCGGTGCACGCACCGCCGTGGGCAGCGAGACACAGATTGGCATCGACCTGGAAATGGGCGCCGATTGTACCGTGAATGCCGGAGCGGTTGTGCGCGGCAAAGTCCGCATCGGTGATGGTGTACGGATCGCGACCGGCGCACAGGTCGTCGGTTTCAACCATTGCACGGAAGACCTGTCCAAGCCGATCTATCAACAACCGCTGGTCAGCAGAGGTATCTTTATCGGCGACGATGTTTGGATCGGTGCGAATGCGGTGATAGTAGACGGTGTAACGATCGGTTCGCACGCGATCATCGGCGCCGGCGCCATTGTAACACGGGACATCCCGCCCTGGACACTGGCAGCCGGAAACCCGGCCCGCGTCATCAGTTCACGTATGTATGGGCGGCCGGACAAGAACCGGCAGGAGACTGTCGAGGCCTGGCATCGCTTTGGCGACAAGGTCGCTGCCGAGATCCCCGGCATACTGGAACGCTCCTTCATCGATAATTCGTTTGTTGATTTTCCAGGCGATGCGGCGAAAACGAGACCATGGGCTGATGCAATCGAGTTGGCAACCATGACCGGCACACCCATGCCGGGGTACAGCCGCGAGCAGCTAATAAATATCCTGCAGGGATTCCAGGACCCTGATACCGGCCTGGTTCCGGGCCCATATTCCGAAGACCAGTTGTCCAGGGGCGGTGCTTTCGTTGAGAAGATGGAGTGCAGACACTCCGCTTATATGGTAATGGCTGTCGGTTACGCCCTGGAGTGCCTGGGAAGCTCGCTGAAATATCCCGTAAAAGTTGCCCATGATTTAACGTCGGCCGATCTGATTTCGCATCTTGATACCCTGCCCTGGCATAAACATACCTGGAGCTCCGGCGCCTGGATCGATCATTTCGCTTCCGCGTGTTACTTCAATGCCCGTTATCACAGCCTTCATCGCGATATGGATGATCTTAAAAGCTGGCTGCGGCAGAATGTGGACCCGGGAAGCGGCATGTGGGGAACGCCGCACCAGGCCGAAGACTGGTCGCAACCGGTTAACGGGTTTTACCGTCTCACCCGCGGAGCCCACGCCCAGTGGGGATGGGAACTGCCCTTCCCCCGGCAGGCCATTGACACCGTCCTTGCCCACGCACATGACCAGAGGTATTTTGCCGAGGGGCAGGCTACCGCCTGCATGGTGCTGGATATCATCCATCCGCTATGGTTGTGCCTTAAGCAAACTGATCATCGCCGACCGGAAATTGAGGCCGTTGCCCAGTACTGGCTCAACGACACGATCAGCCGCTGGCGATCCGGCGAAGGCATGAGCTTTGAGTGCCGTCCCGAGGCAGTGCCGCGATTGCAGGGTACGGAAATGTGGGTGAGCATTGCCTGGTATTGCGCGGATATATTGGGTATCGTCTCTGTGAAGGACGAATATAAACCAAAAGGCGTACATCGGCCAGAAACGGTATTTCTGTAGCATTTACCGCCATGGAATTGCTCAATCGAAAACCTATACTTCTGGGGAGGTTTACAATAGATATTTCACGCTATCTTCTCTTTTGAGTTGATCATCCATTGGATCAAATGTTCCATTCCAGCCTTCAGACCGATTTCAGGCTCCCAATCTAACAGTTTTCTGGCTTTCTGAATGTCCAGATAAATATCCTTTATATCGAAATCCCTTGGCGCTTTATACGAAACATCAATTTTTTTATCCAAAATTGATTCTATTATTTGGATTAAGTCATTCAAACTGGTTCCGATACCGGTTCCTATATTGATTTCCTGCCCTGAAAAATCATTCGCAAGAGTGGAAACCATTGCACGGACTGCATCGTCAATGTAAATAAAATCTCTTTTTATCGATCCATCACCCCATATTTCGATTGTTTCATCATTGATGGCTTTGTTGCAGAAGATCGTTACAGCACCCTGGATGGAATCGACCCTCTGGTAGGGACCGTATGGGTTCGACAGTCGCAAGCTGCACGTGTCAAGCCCATGGGATTTATGAAACAGCTTGAGGTATTTTTCGATCGCCAGCTTCACTATGCCATAAGAACAGGTGGGATTGTTCGGATGATTTTCCGAAACCGGAAGCGAAGCGGGAGCACCATAAACGGTTCCTCCCGATGAAATGAAAATGAACTTTTTGATCCCTTTTCTGACGGACAATTCAAGCAGGTTTACGGCGCCGACCAGGTTCGTAGTGATATCGAATTGCGGGTCATCGTTCGAGGTTTTCGGTAGGGTGGTCGATGCCAGGTGGTAAACGACATCGCAACTGTTCATCACTTGGTCCAACAGGTGGCTTGCGGAAAAATCGCCCTCGACAAACTCGACACGGCTGTCGGACCAGCCTGGTTTGAATCTGTCCAGATTGCGAACCAGCAGCCCATGCGAAACAAGGGAATTGATCAGGTTGCGCCCTATAAAACCCGATCCGCCAATCACCAGGATTTTTTTGTATGCGCGCAAGAGATCTCCCTTCAATTCTTCTCTTAAAATAAACGATACCGCCAAGGGGACGCATGAACCCACAGCGCATGTTGGTTCGATGGATGGCAGATCTCCTCGTCTCGGAGGCTTTAACCAAAGAATCTGGTAAAAATACTTCGTTTTTTCTGTATGTCCTCTTTGAGAAAAACTATTTTCTCATCTGTGGTCAAATATTCATTTGCAATTCTTTCGTTGGATGAATTGTAGGTATTATATATCGTGCTTTTTAACTCTGGATCGATGAGTTCCAAAGTCGAGCATTTCTTGAACTTCTTGGAATTTAATAACAATTTATCAACGATCTCTTGACGAGTTTTTTTTTCAATCGAAATTTTATCGACAGCTGAAATGATATCGAAGAATTCCGGAAGCAGGCTAGGGTTCGACTTTAAGATTGTAGGCGATTTGAAGTCATTCAGGCCGATTGAATTGTAAAAATGGCTCCCAATATCCTGGCTGAACTTTTTGTCATATAATTTTAAAATAATGGAATCTTCACCGAAAAAGTCAATCCATGGCCTCAGACGGGTTTCATAATCAAACGCCGCCTTGTAGGCATTAAAGAAATTGACTATGTCACCTTTATAATCATCACCAACCTTAACCCATTGCAGAAAAGTAGATAAAATCAGATCCACATGATCACGAATGTAAAAAACCACTTTGACATTTGATAGTGAAAATAATTCAGAAATCCATCGGATATACCCGCTCTCCAAAAAGCAGAAATATTCCGAACTGAGAACCATGCAATCCGTACCGGATTCGTGAAATTCGCCAGCAACCTGGTAGAAAGTATCCTGGATATCGTCAGGGACAATATCGCAGCGTAATTTCGCAAGGTTATGGTGCCCTACTCCCGGCCGGCCGGCTTTCGGATAACAGTAACCTCTCTGAAGCAGAGAATCACTGTCGTTGGACAGGGTCACTTGAATTGCGGAGGTGCCTGTCTTTCCAATGCCGATGTGCAGGTAAACGGTTTTTCCAGCGAGTTTCTGAACAGATGAATTGAACATATCGGATACGAAAGCTCCCACGTTTTATTGGCAGAACAACTATAGAAGGCTGGAAAAAACGTTGTCGTCCCCGAGTTTCCGCCCCTTTGTTTCATTCAATTGGAATTGCTCATAAATTTTTTGCGAGTATGCCGTAACGTGTTGACAGACCTCGGGGGAGAGATCGAACTCTTCCCTGATAAGTTTTTGTACAGTGAGAATTTCCTTTAGGTGAGGGGCATTCGATGAGCCTATCGTGACTCCCGACAGATGGCGCCGATGATAGTTCAGCGATTCCGGGTTGAAGGCAATTTTTCCTTTTTTAAGAAGCTTGATATAGGTCACCCAATCGCCGGCTATTTTGAAAGCCCTGATTTGGTCAATGTTTTCAGAAAGGACTTCGATCAGGTCCGCCCTTTTAAAGACGGCTGAACTCACGTTCGGGACCGTGTTCTTGATGGCCATGCACGTTGAGACTTCTTCTACGCCATCTGCGACATACTCTTTGGTCCACTTGGTCTTCGAAATGTCGGAGGTATACGCCAGATAGCTCTCATCAATCGTATTGCCGTTTTCATCTATTTGCCTGGATTGGCTGTAGCTCATCACAACGGAATCGTCGGAAAAAGGTATCATCACGTTTTCCAGAAACCGGACGTCGCACAGGTCGTCCGCTTCGGCAATCCAGACATAATCTCCGGAGGCTTTTTCAACGCCCTTCAGCCATTGAAGGAAAACCGATCCGGAATTCTTCTCGTTCGCAATAACCTCGATATCGATATTCGAACCGGATTTGATCTTCTCCAGGACATCCAGGCTGTCATCGGCCGACTTGTCGTCCAGCACGATCAATTCGTATATCGGGTACGTCTGGGCCGTGATCGACCCGATCCTGTCCGCCAGGTAATGGGCGTAGTTGTAGTTGGGTACGACGACCGATACCTTTTTTACGGCTTCCCTGGTCAGTGAAAGGAGGTCGAACACGTACCTGCGAAATGAAAACTCGCTTCTTACGATCTCCCGTCCCGTCGCTCCGGCCTTGCGTGCCGCTTCGGGGTTTTCAAGAAACTCTGATATTTTCTCGGCAAAGTCCCCTACGTCAAATGGTCTGGCAGCCTTGCCGCACCCCCGGTCAAGCAGTGTCTGAAACCCTCCGGCGCCCTCGAATCCTACGACCGGAACCCCCATTTCCAATGCCCCCAATACCACGGTGGGAAAGGGGTCTTCTCTTGAGGGCAGCGCAAAGACGTCCGTCCCGGCGTAATACATGTCGATGGCGGGAATAAAGCCCTTGAAAT
This sequence comes from Desulfuromonas sp. TF, assembly GCF_000472285.1. NCBI lineage: Bacteria > Pseudomonadati > Thermodesulfobacteriota > Desulfuromonadia > Desulfuromonadales > Desulfuromonadaceae > Desulfuromonas > Desulfuromonas sp. TF. The sequence continues at coordinate 269,928 of NZ_KI421412.1, read as the reverse complement.
GGAAGCGCCTTGAAAAAACGGGATCTTTTTTGATCGCTTCAACAAGATTCTTGAACTTGTGATGAATCTCGCCAATCCACAGAAAATGCACATCGGGGTTGCTTTTCATCAAGTGCTGACCGATCTGGATAAAAAGATCGATCCCTTTTCTGTGGTCGCCATGTCCTATTGCCGTAATCAGCTGCGCGGAAGCATCTATTTTCAGGCTCTCTCTCAGTTCACGTCTCAGGAACGGAATATCCGCCTTGTCGCGAAACGTGTTCGGCTGGAAAAGCCCCTGGGGTCTGATCACCACTTGTGAGGGATCAAGACTGGCAAACTCCTGAAAGCCCTCGGATACGATCTCCGCGGGGAAGACAACCCGGTCGGCACTGCCGGCGATCGCCTTGATGCATTTCATCAGGCCATTGTTTTTGATGACCCCGGGCAGCTCGTGTACCAGGGAAACGACCTGCATCCCTGCACCTTTCAGGGTCTCGGCAAAGAGGCCGGAAACCGCCGAGTTCGCGATAGCCACCCTGGCACCCTTTGCGTAAAGCTTTTTCGCCAGGGCCCGGGCCTCCTCGCCCGCCGGATCCACCCCGACGAGCCGATGGACCCTGGTCGTCGTTTCATACGCCGGCATCAGCGCGCCGTCGCCGAGGACGACCAGGTCGACCGCAAACCCGAAATTATTCTTCAGCTCCCTGGCCAGGTGAAGTGCGAGCAGCTGGGCGCCGGCTTTGAAGGCGTCATGGGCAACCACGACGATGCGCTTGGCCGTTTCCAGGCCCGAGACATCGGCAAGGACCGACCTCGTGGTGTTCAGGTACGCGTAACCGTACTTCCGGTCGGGTTCCAGGTACGCGCCTTCTCCCCACTCGTTCCAGGCATTGATGAAGACCAGGCGCTCAGAGGCGCTGTTGTGGTTGATCGTTTCCTGACAGGCATGCTCCAGCCATTTCGCGTACTCTGCCGGCGAGGAGTTGTGATATGTGATCCCCTTGCCCGGCTTGCGAGCCTCGTTGTCCCAGGCCGGCGACACGGTCTTGAAAAGCGTGTAGGGCTGATTAATGGGACGGGAGCCATAGTGTTCCGCCAAGTCCCGGTAATCGAAAACCTTCCCCTGGTAGTCGGGGTTGACCAGGGATGTTTTGTTCGTGATGGAAGACAAATTGGCGTTGTGCGGCGGGAACTCGACGGCGGCGTCGAAGCCGTACGGCGTGGGGTCCTTGATTTCAAAGGATTGGGCCGCAACGAGATAGATTTCACCGATTCCGTTGTTGCGGCAATAGTCCCGCCACCTCTCTCCCGTGGCTTTTGCGTCGGGAAGGATGGAGGCGCGATAGACGATCAGGAGAGGCTTGCCGTCGACGCGTATATAGCGGGGATCCTTGAGGGTCCGCTCCAGGTCCTTGATGAAGGCGATGTCGTCTTCGGGGGAGTGGTCCTGGGCCATGAGGATTTCGTTCTCCGAGCCGTCCCAGCGCCTCGACCAGTTTTCGTTCGCCCAGCAGATGCAGAACGGCATGTCCATCGACGGGTCGTCCAGGAACTGGTTGACCGGCCTTTCGAGCAGGCGCTTGCCCCCGAACCAGTAATGGTGGAAACAGAATCCGTAAATGCCGTATTGCTTGGCCAGCTCGATCTGCCGCTTCATCACGTCCGGCAGGCGCAGGTCGTAGAAGCCCAGCTCTCCGGGGAGTCTTGGCTGGTAATGCCCCACAAACTGGGGAACCGCTTTGGACACGTTGGTCCATTCCGTGAAGCCTCGCCCCCACCATTCGTCGTTTTCCGGGAAAGGGTGGAACTGGGGCAGGTAGAAGGCGATGGTTTTTACGGCGAGTTCTTCAGCGTCGAGATTTTTTGCATCGAGCGGGACGTATTCGGAACTTGCGGACTGGGTTCCCCTGGAAGAATCGAAAAGTTGTTTCAAACATTCCGCATATCTGGAGTCGGACCTTTGTTCCCCCGGCACCCGATCCGTCTGTTGATGCGCCTTCCAGTTTTTATAGGGATCCGTATTCCTGAAAATGAAAGGGAACATCCTGAAAAAGAAGTGCCCGATCGCGGCTTTTGTCTGGTCGGACAAGGGGATGGCTTGATAGATCTTGCTGAGGAAACAGCCGACTTTATAGCGAATAGTCATAATCCGGTCCGTATTCTTTTTGTCAATCACAAGCAGGTTAATGATGCGTGAAGAACAAACTCACTGTTTTTTGGGTGGTATCAATGCGCGGCCCACAGAGCGAAGGGGTCTCGTAATTTTCCAGCTCATCGAATTCTCCATTTCATGGAGATGATTTTTCAATCGGTTTATTTCGGTGGCCTGTTCGTCGACCGAGTTCCTGAGCTCGGAGATCTGCCGGACCTTGGCTGAGAGCTGCTGGTCTCGTGCGATGAGTTGCTGGTCCTTGGCGGAGAGCTGCCGGTCCCTGGCGGAGAGCTCCTTATCCTGGAGTGAGACCTTTTCCGCCAATGCAACAGCGTCCTCGACATCAGGCTCAAAATATCCGGCGTAAAGCTTGAAGTTGTCGTCAATGCTGCGGATATCCTCCGGCAGCGCGGAAAGGAGATCTGTTTGTCCCCCCGAGATGTCCCCCAGCGCATTGTAAATTCTTGCGACAGGGCCAAACTTTTCCTCCGGCAAAGACTTCCCGGTCTTGCTGTGTCGCAGGTCGGGGCGCAGGAAACGTTCCAGCTCTCCCTGGCTCTCCTCCGTCATCTGCCAGGGCAGGGCCAGATCGTCGAAGCAGCGCCTGATTTCTTCACTCCCCTTTTCAAGGAGGTCATCGTAGAAGAGGACAGTGGTCGGTATCCCTCGAACTTCCCTGAGAATTGCCAGAGTGTACTCCAGCCAGATTCCAAGAGACTTCGATATCGGGAAATTGTTGCGTTTCTGCAGGGACCGTGCGACATCGAGGGGGTTGCGGACGGCCATGATGCAGACGAAGTCCGTTCCAAGCTCTTCCAAGACCTGTTTCCACAAGGGAAGGAGAATGCAGGAGCGGGGATCCTTCCAGGCCCACAATGGCTGACCGGCGAAATTCTGCCGTACGAGATCAAGCAGTTCGTTCTTGTAAGGAGCTATTTCAGGTCCATTCCAGACCCGTTCCGGGATCGGCATGGCAATATCCCAGCGCCTCTTGAGTAACGCCAGGAGTCTTTCCTGAAAGTCGTTGAAGTCGATACGCTCCCAGAAGCCTTCCGGGTTATCTTGAAGAGGTCCGTATAGACTACCTTCTTCTCCCAGGTAGGCGCCGGCAAGATTTACTGCCCTGGCCAGGGCGGAGGTGCCGCTTCTGTGCATGCCGAGGATGCCGATGGCTTTTGATTTATTCTTTTCAGTTTGGTCGAGCAAGATATCCACCATGGGACGTTTTTAAATAAAAATGGCTGCCTAGACTTTTTTGATAGTTGTCGCTACCAGGAACTGTTTTTTCCTTATTGGTTGTCTATGCTTCTCTGAAGCTAGTCAGTTGTTTACGGATCGACAATTTCTATTTTTAAATCGCGCTCAGCTTTCAGGTCAACAGCACCGTGAAATCGGTCCATTGCTTCCAAGTCCTTATTTCCATCCATCATGGTAAAACTGAGTGCCCCTGCAATTTTGTCATGAATAATAGTTTTTTCTTCGGTTATATAATCGTTGAGAGCTAAAGAGAGGGAGTACATACCTTGAGCTAAGGGAAGTTCGAGGCTGAAAGATGCCTTGATACGCCGTGTAGATCTTTCTCGAGAATCTTTTTTTGATAAAGGACCCATCGCCCTAGCGCCATAAATAACATAACCGCGTAGATCGCGTAGCTGGAGGACAATATAAGGGTTAAGAACGGTCTGATCTGCAATGGCATTGACTTCAATTTTTACCCTATCTCCGTAGTTGAAAACATTGTCAGCACTTCCATCTCTGCCAACGAAAGCAGCGCTCACGATGTTGGCCTTTCCGCTGCCAAACCGCGCCCCCTCCGAGCCCTCCTCTTTCCATTCAAGGGAAACATTCTTCCCCCCAATGGCTTTTTGTCGTTCCTCCATGCTGTCCTTAAGGTATCTCTCCGTAACAGTCTCCGGACTGCCTACCATTTCCACCCGACCACTCTTCAGGTAGAAGCAGCGGTCGCAGTTGCTTTTGATGGCCTGTATGTCATGCGCCACAAGCACCCAAGTGAGACCGCGCTCCCTCATCTCCGACAGCCTGTCGTAGCACTTCTGCCTGAAGTTGATGTCTCCAACAGCAAGCGCCTCGTCGACAATCAGGATGTCTGGTTCCAGCGAGGTCTTGACCGCGAAGGCCAGGCGCACAAACATCCCGCTCGAATAGCTCTTCATCGGCTGATGGACGTAATCGCCGATATCGGCGAAGGAGAGGATGTCATCCAGCTTTTCATCCATCTGCTCGCGCGAGAAACCGAGCAGGGTGCCGTTGAAATAGATGTTCTCGATCCCGGTCAGCTGGCGGTTGAAACCCGCTCCCAGCTCCAGAAGGGCCGACACGTTGCCATGGACCGAAACATTGCCGGAGGTGGGGGTGATGACGCTGGAAAGGATCTTTAGGAGGGTCGACTTCCCTGAGCCGTTCTTGCCGATGATGCCGATCGATTCGCCCTTTTTCACTTCCAGGCTCACGTCCCGCAGGGCGTAGAAATCCTTATGATATTTCTTGCCGAAAGGCAGCACCGACTCCTTGAGGCGGTCGACCGGCTTGTCGTACAGCTTGTAAACCTTGGTGAGGTTTTCAACTTTTATGGCGATGTCGTTCATGGAGAAATTCTCGATTGATTTCTAAAATTACAGGACGTCGGCAAAATGGGGCCGGAGCTTCCTGAAAATGACGGCTCCGCCGACAAAAAATAACCCGGTGACGACCCAGAAGTAGAGGGTCCAGAGAGGGTGCTCCCAGAACCAGCTCTTATTGATAAGAGTGTCCCTGTATCCGGAGACGACATAGTAGACCGGGTTCAGCTTGATGACGGAAAGGTATTTGTCGGAGATCACCGTCGGTGACCAGAAAATCGGGGTGAGCCAGAAACCGAACTGGATAAGAATCCCGATGGCCTGTTTGAGGTCCCTCACGAAGATGACAACGGACGAGGTCAGCCAGGAAAGCCCCAGCAGAAAAACGCACAGGGCGAAAAGATAATAAAGCAGCTGAATCGAGTAGAGGTCCGGCATATAACCGTAGGCGGCAAACAATAGAAGAACGACCAAAAGAAAGACGACATGGACGATGAGGTTGGAGAGGATCTTGACGATCGGCAGCATACCGACGCTGAAGAGCATTTTTTTCACGAGGTAGTCGTTGTTGAGGATCGCCTGGGTGGCATCCTGCAGGCAGCCTGCGAAAAAGAACCAGGGGACGATTCCGGTCGTCAGCCAGAGGATAAAGGGGAAATCTCCCATCCCTCCCTGTCTGAAGCCGATCTGGAATACGAACCAGAGAATGCCGATGAACAGGGCAGGGTGCAGAAACGCCCAGAAAATACCGAGATAGGAACCCAGGTAGCTGGACCGGAAGTCGTTTTTGGTCAGCTCGACGATGATGGAGCGTTTTTCCAGCAGCTCTTTCAGAAAACCCAATGCCAAACGAAACATAATCTCTAGTCTCTCAGTGCGGTCGCCGGATGAGAATAGCCGCAAGTCGTGTTTGGTCCACAGAAGTTCACAGACGGTTTTGCCTTGTCCCGTTCCGGCGCAGGATACTCTCATAGCTGAGCGCCGGCCCCAGAATCCTTGCATCGATTACGCCAAGATTCAGCAAGGCCTGCTTCAACTCCTCGGCCCGCTGGAGGGAGGTCAGGACGATCGGGCTCCCGCTGGTCTTTATCCCCTCAGGCAACTTTACTATCTGACGGTTGAAAAACGGCTCACCGTTGTTCCGGGTATCCATGACCGTTTCCAGTTCGAGCCCCGCTTCCTGCAACGAAAGGAAGAAGATCTCGGTCAGCTCGTCGACGCCGCAGAAGGAAACCCGCCTGATCCCCTCTTCGCGCAGCCGGGCGAACAGCGAATGGCTGTCCTGGCGGGTGAACTGGTAGAGCTTGTTGAAGTTGCCGAGGTGCTGGAAGGCAAGGCGGCTCTTTTCGGCAAATCCCTTGGGAGTGAGCAGATATGCGAAGCGGTTCCGAGGCATGGCCTTGACGGTGACGTATCCCTTGGCAGCCAGATTTTTCAGATAGGAGTTGACCAGGCCGAGGGCGATGTTGAGCCGCCCGGCGATCTCACGCTGGGAAATCGGCTCATCACTCTCCAGTTCGGACATGAGAAGAAAGGAGCGCAGGTCGTCCTGTGAATTTTCACGATCATCGTTCATGGCGTGAACAATAAGGGCTGCACGAAAAATATGCAAGGAAATTCAGCTGGAATGGAAAAATTGTCGGGCTCGTGCTGGGAGCACAAACGGCTGAATGAGAGCATTTTCTCTGTTTGAGAATGATCTCGAACCGGCAAGCTATGGTATGGCGCTGGGTATTTTGCTCTTCTCGGGTTTGACGGTCACCAGGACCTCGATGAGCTCGGCCCTGATCCCCTTGCTCAGGTCGTCGATATGGACCATATGGGTAAACAGTCCGCACGCCTCGAAAATGTGCCGGCAGATGTCGAATCCCCACTTAACGGTGACCAGAGAGCCCTCATCGCTGACCGGGTTGCCATGATAGACGGGCGGCGCGAGGTGGCAGACCTCACCGTCGTCGCCTAAGTATGCCTGGAGGCAGGATGGCTTGTTTTTCTGCACAAGCGGCACCGTAAAGATGTGTGCGCCGCCGGGCTTGAGAGTCCGGGCGATTTCCCTGAACGCTTTCGAAGGATGAAAGACATGTTCGAACACGTCCTGTGAAATGTGCAGATCGATACTTTCATCGGCAAAAGTAAGCGCTTCAAGGTTCTCGCAGCGGGAATTTCCGACTATGCTCCCTGGCTCCCGGCCAGGGAAATACTGTGACGGAATATAGCGTGAGCACTCCTTGGAGAGGCGTCTGCTTGCACCGCGCTGCCCCGGGGAGGATTCATGAATCGTTAGATTGCGCCATTCCGGGAAGTACGTGTCGATGGCTGACATCAGGGCTCTTTCGCGGGGAATACTGCCGCAGTTGGAGCAACAATAATGATCTCGGAGCCATGCCTCAAAAGCGACGAAAATGACCTCTTCCCGACAGGTTGGGCAGTACCCGGAGTTCTTCAGGACAGGCTTGGGACCGTTCTTGTTATGCAAGGCCCTCAGGGTTTGCCTCTTCCTGAGCAGCATAAGACACTTGTCCTTAATCGCTCCGATCTTTGCCATGCTCCTTCCCTCCAGTTGACGAAACAGACGGCATGCCTGGTATTGCATCCTGGCTATTAACGGGCGGATATCCTTGGCTTTAACCTTTTATTGATATTTTCTTTGTATTTGATGCATAATTCAGAAAAAATCTTTTCGATAGGTCCGGTTCTTATCTTCGAAAACTCATTTTCTTCTGCTGCCTTATAAAGTTTTATATCTTCTTCTAAAAAACTTGTATTTAGAGTATGGACATCTTTAACATCTATGGTCTTTTTACTTTTGTTATCAAACCTCATGGCAAGAGGTATTTTAAGTTTCCATCTTAGATTTTTAAATAGATTCTCAAGATCTTTAATCGTGTATATGGCGATGTTTTGATCAAGAATAACTTTATGTGCTTCATCATATGAGCCTGTCGGAGAAAATGAATAACACATATTTAAATCAGGACGTTGGCCGCTTGAGGCAAACTCGCAAAATTCGGCAATACTCAAACCCTTGAAACAGGCGTGTGCGGGATGGTCACTTGCAGAAAGATAGTGATATAGAGACAGCAGTCGATCAAATGGCTCCCGTAAAACGGCAAACTTGACCCACGACTGACCAGTGCAATTTGCCGATTCTTCAAATGTCCAATTAGGGATGTGTCCACCGATCAGGCGTATCTTATTCAGGTCGGCACCCTCTAAAATTTCCCTGACCGTCTCTCTTGAGGGTGCTCCTTCTACAATAAGAAATTCATCCGGGGGGAGCTTTTCTCTTAGAGCATTTCTAAGAGACGTTCCCGCCGTTTTTGATACGTGAAGGAAAAAATATTTCATCTTAGGTTCCATGTTAATTGTTTTATAGTCGAAAATGGCCGCTTACAGTACCGGTTCACCAAGTTGGGGATGGATAACGAAAACGAATCTTATCCAAGGCCATTTGGCCAGATTGCGTTTTAATCTTTCAATCGGCGTGGTTACTCCCGTTTTTCAGTCTCAATCCTTACTCCGGCCACTGCTGTAGCCAAATAGGAAGGAATTCCTTGTGCGAAAAAATTCCCATCTGGTTCTATCAGCCGCTCCACAGTTTCTTCAATGACAATATCAGGATTAAATTCATCAAGGATCTCGTCCATTTGTGTCCGACTATTCCATCTCTCCGAGATGAACCTGCTGACGCTGAAGTGCTCCGCTACAAATGGGACCATGGCGGTAAAAAAGGAATCTCGGAAGATGATGGCTCTTGGTAGTGCCGTACCCACTTTAGTCATCGTAAAAGGGTCGCGGCGCCCCTGCTCCTTTTCAATCATCTTGGCAGAGAAAGGTTTCTTCGGGGCAAAAATATAGTTTTCCTCAGATATAAAGTCACTCCCGCCAATCATATGTGCCAAGTCTCCAGCAGAACGTTTTCGCGGGGAAATATCGAAATCATCCAGTTCAAAAGGTTCTATGGACGGGAACCACGAAGACAGTTGTCGGATTAAATCCTGATAAGCCAGGAACGCCCCATAATTGTTCCAGTGGGTATCCGAGCGCATGAACAGGTTCAGTTTTTTTTTCTGTGCAAGAAGCGGAGCCCGCAAATCAAGAACAGTCAGGTCGGTATGATGACGCAGGTAGTCTGTGAAATCATCCAATCCGGTTCTTTCACTGACTCGACCATAGCCGTCAGGTAGAAATTCCGGATAAATGGTGCCCTTGTTCGGCGGTATGATCAGCAGGTAGCGAATCCCTTTTGTATTGAGCCAGTTTTTTTTGAGAACCAGATCATGAGCCCACTTGCGCATGTGATTTTCATTGAAACGGGTTATGCCTCTACTGTCGTCCAGAGCCCCTTGCCCCGTGTAATAAAACCATCCATTTTTTCCAATGACTACCCTATCTGAAGTTGAAACCCCCAACAAGCCGTAGCGCAGTAAAAAGTTGCCGCGGACCAAAGTGCTGCGAAACCCGAAGTTGTCATTGAAATACGCCTGGTATTCTTGGGGAAAATTCTCAATATCAGCCTCGGTCCAACTCAACTGCGGGCGCTGACTCGGATTCCTGTTCTCGTTGTGCGAAGAGAAAGGATCTAAGTTAAAAAATTTCCCGATTGCTGGAGAAATTATCAGCAGGCAAAAAACAATGAGTATGGCTCGTGGAGTTTTTTGCATGTTTATCGTCAGAATCGGAAATATATGAAAGGTTTGTAAGTAGAACTGGCCGCAAGCAATAGAGAAATCAGAAAGATTGCGGTCACCGAAACAGTTTCCAGCATGCCTGCCGACCAATTGGCTTCAAAGACAGGTAATTTGGGAATAATCCGATCGCGAATGAACCGTGCGCTCGGCATTGATGCCAGGATCGCCACCAGGAGCACCAGCAGAAGCTCATTGTTCAGATAGAGTGAAATATTATAGACCGTCCCTGGGCCGGATCCAAAACCGAACAGGGCCGTTAAAAACGTGATTGCACCGCCCAGGGTGGGACTGCGGAAGAAGACCCAACAGAGTGAAATGGCCAGCAAGGCATACAGGTGCGCCAAGGGGGCCGGAATTTTTTTCAACAACTTGCCGAGTTTCCAACTCTCTGCTGCAAGGATGAGGCCATGCAGAAGCCCCCATATGATGAAGTTCCAGGTCGCGCCATGCCACCAGCCACACAGCGTGAAGACGACAACGACGCAGAGCATGCCGCGGTAGTTGGTCCGGTACTGTCCCCTGGCTATTTTCTGCCTGATTTTATCGGTCATCAGGCTATATAGCAATGGCGTATAGACGTAGTCGCGAAACCACGTGGAGAGCGAGATATGCCAGCGACGCCAGAATTCGGTCAGGGATTTTGAAATATAGGGATAGTCGAAGTTCTCACGGAAAGAGAAGCCCAACATCCTGCCCAGACCGATGGCCATGTCGCTGTAGCCGGCGAAGTCAAAATAGAGCTGCAGCGTATAGCAGATGAGGCCGAGCCAGGCCAGAGGTGCGGTCAAGTCCCCACCGGGAATTTCAAAAATCTTGTTCGCCGTTACTGCAAGCGTGTCGGCAATAATAAGCTTTTTCCCGAGGCCGATGATGAAGCGCTTTGCGCCGTAGGCGCAGCCGTCCATCGTCACGGTCGGGCCTGACAAGGCATCTTCTACCTCGTCATACCGGATAATCGGACCCGCACTGATTTTGGGAAAAAGAGAAAGAAAGAGTGAAAACCTGAAAGGGTTCAGCAAGGGGGCGTGTTTCTCATTGTAGACATCAACGGCATAGGCAATGGCCTGAAAGGTAAAAAATGAAATGCCGAGTGGCAAGTGCAGCGATGTTAACCCCGAGAAACTGATACCGATTTTGTCTGCAAGCCACTGGATCATGCCAGGATACTTGAATGCAAAAAGCATCGCCAGATTTAGAGCGACTGTACCATACAGAAACGCGATTCGGCGTGAGGGTTGCGGACTGGAGTGTATGAGGTGGGTAAGGAGATGGTTGACACCTATGGCGAGGACCAGAACAGCAACATAAAAGACCTCTCCCCATGCGTAGAAAAAAAGACTGGCGCCCAAGAGCAGGAGAAGTCGAATCTTTTTGCTGCTTACCCAGTAAGCGCAAAGGACCAGAGGCAGGAAGAAGAAAAGAAAGATCGGTGTCGTAAAGTCCATGGCTGCATCAGAACTATTCTATTGGGCTAATTTCGCCTGGATACAATTCATCAGGTCGCCAACGTTCTTGAATGACAGGATTTCTTTTTGGGCGAATTTGATGTTAAAGCGGATTTCGATTGTCACGATCAGGTTGACATGAGACAGCGAGTCCCAGCCGTCCACGTCATCGGCCGTCAGCTCGGGTGAGAGGGTGATGTCGTCATCGTCAAATACTTCGCGAAAGATTACCGTTAACTGCTCTTTGATGTCCAAATGTTCAGTCCTCCAGTGTTGAAATGTCGCCCTCATCCAGCCCCAGGTACCTGGCCTTCAGGACCCTGCGCATGATTTTGCCGCTCTTGTTCTTCGGGACCTTGTCGACAAAGATCAATTCCTGCGGTGTGGCAATCGAAGAGACCCGGTTAGAGATGTACAGTCGTAGCTTGATCTCAAGGTCTTTATTCTGTTCTATGCCGGAATGCAAGTGAACAAAGGCCACGACCTTTTCAAAAAGCACATCATCCGGCGCACCGATGGCCCCCGATTCGGCGACCTCGTCGAGCTCCAGCAAGGCGCTTTCGATCTCGAACGGGCTGATAAGGTGGCCGCCGGTGTTGATGACATCGTCGCTGCGGCCCTTGAACCAGTAATAACCATCTGCATCCTGAATCGCGGTGTCGCCGGTGAAGTAGTGACCGTTGATGAATTTCTGCCGGTAGGCGCTGTCGTTGTTAAGGTAGGTGATGAACATGGAGGGCCAACCCGGTTTCAGGCACAGGTTGCCTTGTTCTCCTGTCGCAACAGGCATCCCCTCGTCATCGAGAATGGCCGGCTCGATCCCAGCGAGCGGCTTGCCCATGGAACCGGCCCTGACCTCCAGTCCCGGCCGGTTGGTGATCATGATGGCGCCGGTTTCGGTCTGGAACCAGGTGTCGTAAATATCCTTGTTCAGGACCTTCTGCCCCCACTGGATGACTTCGGGGTTCAATGGCTCGCCGACACTGAAAATGTGTCTGAGTGAGGCAAGATCGTATTGCCGGTAGAGGGCCTTGTCTTCGTGCATCAGCATGCGCAACGCGGTCGGCGCGCTGTACCAGATCGAGATCTTCTCCTTCTCCAGGATGTCGAACCACTTCGCCGCATCGTACATGCCGCCAAAGTGAATCTGCGTAACCCCAATGCTCCAAGGCCCGATGATTCCGTAGGAGGTTCCCGTCACCCAACCCTGGTCGGCGGTGCACCAGTAGACATCATTGACGCCGAGGTGCAGGACATCTCTGGCCGTGGCGCTTTGACTCAGAACGCTTCCGTGGACATGCAGCACGCCTTTGGGCTTTCCCGTCGATCCCGAGGTGTAATGCAGTACGGAAGGCGTGTCCGGGTCCGTCAGGGAAGTCGTGAACTCCTCCGCGGCCTCGGCCATCAATGCCGGGTAGCTGAGCACGTCGTCCGATCTATGTGCGTCGATGTCAGTAACGAGGATGTATTGCAACTGTGGCAGCTTGTCTCTGATGCGGCCGAGCTTTTTCAGGAAACTTTTCTTGGTGATGATCCCCTTGGCTCCTGAATCGCCGAGGCGGTCGAGCAGCGCTTCATCGCCGAAGTTGGAAAACAGAGTGCCGCAGACGACCCGGGTTTTTAGCGTGCCGAGGAAGCTGAAAAACTGCTCCGGGCATTTGGGCAGGAAAGTGAACAGGATATCGCCAGGGGCGAATCCGAGAGCGCTGATGACGTTCGCAAACCTGTTGGACTGGGCCTCCAGGTCGTTGAACGTGTAGTCCGTGGCCGTGCCGCTTGAGGGAATCCACCTGAAAGCCGTTTTATCGCCGAGACCGTGATTGCACTGCTGCCTGGTGCAGATGTGGCCGATGTTGTATTGATCATCTTGAATTGTCATCTGATCTCGGTCCCACCTTGTTGGGCAAACGGCGCAGAGCGCTAGAAGACGTCCGCATCTGGAAGCGCCGGCGCGACGGCATCCTTGCCGGAGAGGGAGGGGGCCTCCTGCAGGGGCCACTCGATGCCGATGGTTGGATCGTTCCAGATGATGCCGCGCTCGGCGGAGGGGCAGTAAAAGTCGGTGGTCTTGTAATGCACCTCGGCGACCTCGCTCAAAACCTGAAAGCCGTGCGCGAAACCCTCCGGCACCCATATCTGCAGCTTGTTCTGTGCCGAAAGCCGGCGGCCGACCCACTTGCCGAAGTTGGGCGAATCCTTCCGGATGTCGACCGCGACATCGAAGATCTCTCCGACCAGGGCGCGGACCAGCTTGCCCTGCGCCGCGGGGGGGAGCTGGTAGTGCAGCCCGCGCAACACGCCCCGGGTCGAACGCGATTGATTGTCCTGGACGAAGTCACGCTCAAGGCCGGTCGCCTCAATCCAGTCGCGCCTGTTGAAAGACTCGTAGAAGAATCCCCGTTCGTCCTCGAACACGCGGGGCTTGATCAGCAGCACTTCCGGCAATTCCGTTTGAACAATCTCTATAGCCATTGCAGAAAAAATCCTAGAATTCGCTCAGAATCCGCTCGAGGTATTGACGATAACTCGAAGCGGGCGTTGCGTCGATGACCTCCTGCATGCCTGCGCGGTCGATGAAGCCGTGGTGCAGGGCGATCTCTTCGAGGCAGGCGATCTTCAGCCCCTGCCGCAGTTCGAGGGTGCCGATGAAGTGGCTGGCTTCGAGCAGGCTCTCGTGGGTTCCGGTATCGAGCCAGGCGATGCCGCGGCCGAGCTTTTCAACCTTCAGCTGCTGCTTCTCCAGGTAGGCCTTGTTGAGATCCGTGATTTCGAGTTCGCCTCGTGCCGAGGGCTTGAGCGATTTGGTGATATCGACGACCTGCTGGTCGTAGATGTAAAGGCCGGGAATCGCGTAATGGGATTTCGGCTGGGCGGGTTTCTCCTCGATGCTGAGCACCTGACCTTCCTTGTCGAATTCAACCACGCCGTAACGCTCGGGGTCGTGAACCGGGTAGCCGAACACCCTGGCTCCCTCGGAGAACTCGGCGACGATGCGGTCGAAGCGCATCTTGCCGTAGAAGATGTTGTCGCCGAGAATCAGGGCGACGTTCTGATTGTCGACGAACTCCTCGCCGACCAGGAACGCCTGCGCGATCCCTTTCGGCTCCGGCTGCACCTTGTAGGTCAGCTTGATGCCGTAGCGGCTGCCGTCGCCGAGCAACGCTTCGAAACGCGGCGTGTCGTGCGGCGTCGAAATGATCAGGATGTCGCGGATCCCCGCCATCATCAGGGTGGACAGGGGGTAGTAAATCATCGGCTTGTCGTAGACCGGCTGCAACTGCTTGCTGGCGACCAGGGTCAGCGGGAAAAGCCTGTTGC
>NZ_KI421412.1:246681-255661 GCF_000472285.1 Desulfuromonas sp. TF | reverse complement strand
ATCGGTGATCGGTGATCGGTAATCGGTGATCGGTAATCAGTGATCAGTGATCAGTATTCTTGTTTTATTTTACGTTTTATGGAGTTGATCAGGCCGTGCAGCATTTTTCTGATTTGATCTATTTCCGGGTCAAGGGAATTTCCAGACGGCAGATACCCCAGGTTCCGTGCAATAAGCAATTGTGTTTCAATTTCTGCCAGAGAACCGACCGATATTGACAGATACCGGAGAAATTCCTTGTGTGAGTTGCGGGCAGCGCCTTCGGCGATGTTCGAGGGGACGGACACTGCGGCGCGGCGCATCTGCCCCGTCAGTCCGTACAGCTCGTCAACAGGAAACGAACGGGTCACTGCATAAATATCAGTGACCAAATCAACACTCCTCCGCCAGACCTCCAGATCCCGATGGCTCTTCATCCTTCCCCCCCTCAGCCCATCCAGATTTTACGGATCACCGATCACCGATCACGGATCACGGCCTTCAATTCACCGATCACTGATCACCGCCTTCAATTCACCGATCACTGATCACTGATCACTGTTCACCGTCCCCAAACATCCATTCGCCGTTTTCAAGATACCAGTCGATGGTCCTGCGGATGCCGTCCTGAAACGTCTCGGCAGGCTGCCAGCCGAGTTCCTGCTTGATCTTCGTTGCGTCTATGGCGTAGCGGCGGTCGTGTCCGGCCCGGTCCTTGACGAATTTGATCAGGGAGCGCCGCGCCTGGCCATTGGCAAGAGGGGCCGCTTTTTCATCCAGGATGTCGCAGATGGTCTGCACGACCTCGATGTTCTGTTTCTCGCTGTTGCCGCCGACATTGTACGTTTCGCCGATCCTGCCTTCTTCAAGGACCTTGAGTATCGCGGTGCAGTGATCGACCACGTAGAGCCAGTCGCGTACGTTCCTGCCGTCCCCGTAGACCGGCAGTTCGCGGCCGTGCAGGGCGTTGTTGATGATCAGCGGAATCAGCTTTTCCGGAAACTGGTAAGGCCCGTAGTTGTTGGAACAGTTGGTGATC
The DNA here is from genome assembly GCF_000472285.1 of Desulfuromonas sp. TF. Taxonomy (NCBI): domain Bacteria; kingdom Pseudomonadati; phylum Thermodesulfobacteriota; class Desulfuromonadia; order Desulfuromonadales; family Desulfuromonadaceae; genus Desulfuromonas; species Desulfuromonas sp. TF. Next base: position 254,643 of record NZ_KI421412.1, on the reverse strand, counting down.
AGCGCCGGCAGGCCGTAGGTGTGGTGGTAGGCGCTGACCAGGTGGTCGGATGAGGCCTTGCTTGCCGAGTAGGGAGATCGCGGGTCGTAGGCGGTCGATTCCGCGAAAAGGCCGGTTTCTCCGAGCGAGCCGTAGACTTCGTCGGTGGAGACGTGCAGAAATCTGGGATCCGTGATCGGTGATCTGGAAGCCGTGATCGGTGGTTGGTGATCGGGGGTGAGCCAGTGCTTGCGGGCGGCTTCCAGCAGGGCGAAGGTGCCCATGATGTTGGTTTCGATGAACGCCGCCGGTCCCTCGATGCTGCGGTCGACATGGGACTCGGCCGCGAAGTGAACCACGGCGTCGATCTTTTCCTCGGCAAACAGGGCGTCGAGCAGCCGGCCGTCGCAGATGTCGCCGCGCACGAATCTGTAGCGTTCGTTGCCGGCAACCTCCGCAAGGTTTGCCGGGTTGCCGGCATAGGTCAGCTTGTCCAGGTTGATGATGCGGCTCCCGGCCAGGGATTCCAGGGCCAGGCGGATGAAATTGGAGCCGATAAAACCGCAGCCGCCCGTAACGAGGATATTTTTCAAGAGTCCACTCCTTTGAGTCCGTGATCGGTGATCGGTGATCGGTGATCGGTGATCGGTGATCGGTGATCGGTGAATTGAAACCCGTGATCTGTGATCCGTGATCCGTGATCCGTGAGAAATGCATGCAGAAATAATGCCGAGGGCATCGCCCCGATGCACGCTAAAATGATTTGTCCCTTCTGGAAAATAATGCTAGTTAATGGATATCGCTTCCGTCAACTAAACCGTTGTCGACCAAAGCACCGGCAAAAAGTAACATCAATCCGTTTTAGTGTAAAATTTTTCAGATATGAAAAACCTCCTTTTACTTCTGCTGTTCTGCACGCTGCTGCCGGTCAACGGCCTCGCCCGGGAAATCCCCGCGGTTCACCTGTCACGGTTTGCGGCGGGCGCGGGGCCGGTGCTCGTCGGCGGAGTCTACCGCCTGCTTGATGGCAGAGCCACGCCCGGCCAGTCGAACGCGGTGGCTTTCGACCTCGAGCATGAGGGTCCGTACGAACGGATGTCGCTGCATTGCAAGCTGCGTGTGCTTGCGGGCGGTGACGGCGGCGCTATTATCTTCCTGAATACGGCCGAGTATGGCAAACGCGGCCCCGCCCCGTTCGTCAAAAGCTGGGTCGAACCGATCCTGGCCGGGACATTCGCGGTCGGTGTCGACGTTCACGACCCGCCCAACGACGAGCCGATGGGGTCCTTGGGCAACTACATGAGTCTGCCGGAGCGCGAGGTGTCCCTGCACTGGGACGGACGGGAGATCGTCAAACGCGTGGCCCAGGCGGAATTCAGGGGCGACTTCGCTGAGTTCGACATCTCCGTACTGTACGTGACCGGCGGCGCCGAGGTCACGGTGCGACTGGCCGGTTCGACGGTTTATGACGGTTATTTCGTGGCGGGAATGCGTCCCTACGAGTCGCGTCTCGCGCTCGGCGCAGGGACGCGTGAAGACGTCACGACCGAGTTCGATGTGCGGGACCTCCTCTTTTCAACGAGCGATCCCACGTGGCCTGGACGGCGACCTCAGCATTTCGAGATATTCAACCATGTCCTGACCGGCAGTGCGGCGACCGCCAATGTCAGGGAGGTCACGCTGCCGTCGCTCGACTGGGCCTACGGGCGGGTGATCCTGACGCTGGAGATTCACGACGCCGGACAGTACTGGGACAGCTGGGACCGCAACGGCTATCTCTACGTCATCCATGCCGACGGTGTTAAATACGACATCGCGCCGTTCATCACATCGTTCCGGACCCCTTGCCATTGGCAGGTGGATGTCACGCATTTCCGTCCCTGGCTGGCGGGGAAGGTGACGTTCGAGATCGCCACGGAAGGTACTCCCGGCAAGGAGCAGGGCTTCATGATGAGTGCGTCGCTCGATTTTTACCACGATGCGCCCGACATGGAGCCTTATCGCGTCGTACCGCTGTGGGTCGGGACCGCCCGATACAAATCCGCGAACAATCCTTTCGGCGACTTTTTCACTCCCAGGACGGTTTTTATTGACGAGTCGGCCCGGGCGGCGCGTCTCTTTATGACGACGACGGGGCACTCGCGGGTCGGTGAATTCACCCCTTCATGGCGCAGCGTGATTTTCGTCGCCGAAAAGGGGGGGCAATCCAGTGAACAACATTTCGAGAACCTGCTCTGGAAGACCGACTGTTACCTGAATCCCAACCGGCCGCAACAGGGAACCTGGAAATACGCGCGGGCCGGATGGGCGCCGGGTGATGTCGTTCGCCCATGGTGGATCGATCTCACGCCATACTTCGTACCGGGAAGGACCGCGGTTCTTCGCTATGCGGCGAAGCCTTACGATTTCTCCCTGGCGCCGGAAGACCGGCGGCCAACCGACAATGAAATCAACCAGGCCATCCAGATCGTTCGCGCCTACCTGATCCTCTACCGCTCGGCAACGGGCCTGATGCCGGCATCGAACCTGAAGGTCCTGAAGGTCGTCGATGACGGCAACGCCGCCAGGGCGGGCATCCGGGTCGATGATTGGCTGATCAGCTACGACGGCCGGCAGCAGCAGTCGATCGACGAACTGCGCAACGCCATCAAGGACGCGGAATCCGCAGGCAAGAAACGCATCGCCGTCGTCGTGTACCGTGGCGACGAACGGGTCGAGACGACTCTCGGCCCGGGACTGCTCGGCATCGTCCTCGAAGAACAGTAAGCCGTGGCGAACGGAATCCGTGCCGGCCGTTCCCCTGCCACCAGGCCTTGTAGGACGAAATTTTTGCTTAGCCATCCTCTGAGTTATTGCGAGTGCATCATGTTTTACGATTCGGTATTAGTGGATTGGCGTAATGATTGCATTTATTCGGGCCGGTAATTGCAGTATATTAACGCTTTTTGCGGCATGCCCTGATTCGCAGGCTCTTTCGAGCTCGCGCTCAATCGTTTTTAACGAGACTCTATTGAATCCCCTTGCTTCCATCATCATCGTCAACTGGAACGGTCTGGCACATCTTCCGAATTGCCTCGACAGCCTCGCCGCCCAGACCTTCCGCGATTTCGAAGTCATCCTGGTGGACAACGGCTCTGAAGATGATTCGGTTGCTTTTGTCGGGGAGCGCTATCCCTGGGTAAGGGTGGCGCCTCTCATGAAAAACACCGGTTTCGCGTCCGGCAACAATCATGGCTTTGTCCAGGCGCGCGGCGACTATATCGTGGTCCTGAACAACGATACCAGGGTCGAGCCGGACTGGCTGCGGATCCTGGTTGACGTGGCGGACGCCCATCCCGAAGCCGGTATGGTCGGCTGCAGAATCTGCTCGTTTGCCGACCCGGACATCATCGATTCGATCGGCATGGGGATCTGTCTTGACGGGATGTCGCGAGGGCGTTTTCGCAACCGCCGGTGGTCCGAGCTTAGTTTGCGGGCCGTTGAGGAAATCCTCTTTCCCAGTGCTTGCGCGGCACTCTACAAGCGGGCGATGCTTGACGATGTCGGGTTTTTCGACGATGAGTTCTTCGCCTACGCGGAGGATTCGGATCTCGGACTGAGGGGAAGGCTGGCCGGCTGGAAAGCGGTTCTGGCAACCCAGGCAGTCGTCTATCACAAATATTCCCAGACCAGCGGCAGCCTGTCGCCATTCAAGGTGTACCTGGTCGAACGCAACCATTACTGGGTCGCGTTGAAAAATTTTTCTTCCGGCCAGTTGATGGCTCTGCCGCTCTTCACGCTGCTCCGTTACCTTCAGCAACTGCGCGCCGTACTGCTCGGCGGCGGGACCGGCGGTGAATTTCGGGCCGGCGACTCACAGGCCGCATTGATCAAGGCGATGTTCAAGGCGATATTCGACAGCCTGCGCGGGGTGCCGCGCATGCTGCGCAAACGTCGGCAGGTGATGAAACACAGACAATTGTCCGGGCGCGAATTTTCCGCACTTCTGCGACGGCATCGGATTACTTTCAGGGAACTGCTCGACCACAACTGAGTCCGAAGTGGAGCAGGGAGGATTAAGGATAATGCAGGAATTTTTCCCCATCGACAGGATCCAGTTCTTTTCCATCCTGTTCAGCTGTTTCATCTTCTTTTTCATCTTCTGGCTGGTCAAGCACAAGAAGGTCAAGGAGGAGTATTCGCTCCTGTGGTTTGCCACGGCGCTGGTTTTTCTTTACCTGTCCCTGGATCGCTATGCCGTCGACCGGCTCGGCGACCTTTTCGGGATCGCCTACAAGCCGACGGTCATCCTGCTGATAATCAGCGGCTTCATCACCCTGGTTCTGGTGCACATCACCGTTGTCATCACCCGGATCTCCGAACAGAACAAGGTCCTGATCCAGGAACTGGGCCTTACCAACCTGAACCGGAAGCGGCCATACATCCCGCCGGATCTCGCCACCAGGAAATCCGATGTCCTGGTCATCGTGCCGGCCTACAATGAGGCGGAGAACATCAGCGGGGTCATCAACGATCTCAAGACCCTTGATCCGGATCCCGATATCCTGGTCGTCAACGACGGATCGTCCGATGGGACCTACCAGGCCGCCAAAAGCACCCGCAAGGCGCTGGTGCTCAATCTGCCGGCCAATCTCGGCATCGGCGGGGCGGTGCAGAGCGGTTTCAGGTGGGCGGACCGCAATGGTTATCGGATTGCCATACAGTTCGACGGCGACGGACAGCACATCGCGAGCGAAATCCCCAAATTGCTCAATGCCCTGAAGGAGCAGAACGCCAACATGTCAATCGGCTCGCGCTTTGTCGAGAAACATTACGGCTATCGCTCCACCTTCGTCCGCCGCCTCGGGATAAGGACCTTCATGGCCGTCAACTCCCTGCTCATCGGCCAGACCATCACCGATAACACTTCCGGATTTCGCGCCTATGACCGCAGAGCCATCGAGTTCCTCGCACGTCACTACCCGGTCGACTATCCTGAACCGGAAGCCGTCATACTGCTCGGCCGCAACCGCTTCAAGATCGCCGAAATATCCACCCGGATGCGGGAGCGGCAGGCCGGGGGGTCGTCCATCTCCGGCGTCAAGGGTATCTACTATATGATCAAGGTGCTGCTGGCCATCCTGATGACGGCTCTGCGCAAGCCGGTTGAATAGGCGGAGCTCCAATCCCCCCCCGGCCCAGGAATTTTTTATTGGCGGCCATTGCATTGGAACATCCTTATGCTAGGCTTGCCTCACAATATACCAGAGCTCTCGATAGGATACCTTATAGGCAAATCGATCTTTAAATAATAATTGATCAGCTTGATGGATCACCGGAGGGAGTTGCGGCCTTATATAACACCGTTTTTTCTCAAGAGAAAGGGGGAAAAGAATGGGGCCTATCTGGGAGCATCACATCAAGTATCGGGGTATCCTCAGAAGCAACTTTGGAATGATTCTGTTGCTGACGTTCCTGATGGACATCGGCCTCTTTATTGGACTTTCGATTGCGGAGGAGTATGACAACTGCGTCCCCTGCCACGGCAACCTGGAAAATTACCACGGGGAATTCACCCATTCGGCGGCGCTCGGCAACGGTGTAGTGGCCCTCTTTCCCGACTATGGACACGACGACGAGGGATGGGACGGCAACAAGCCCCATTTCGGCGTCCTGGTGGACTGCGGCAACTGCCACAACAACGAACTGCCCATGATTCACGGCAACGACTGCGCAACCTGCCATTCCATCATTTATGATCAATTGGGAATCTGGCAGGGAGGATGCCAGCAGGGAGCGTGTCACACCTTTTATCACCAGGATTCCACCACCGCCCACGCGCCTTTTGAAGGCACAAGCGTCGCAAGCGGAAATGACTGCAGTCAATGCCATTCAGCGACCTACGGCGACTACTCGGTGCCGCAGGAGAACTGCCTGAACTGTCATTCAGAATACCTGCCGGGAGACTACACGCCGCCGGTCACCACCTCGAATGCCCGTGAGGTTTACGACTTTCTCCCCGCCGAGATCAAGTTCTCCATTTCAGACAACGGCAAGGTGGGTATCGGAAGGACTTTCTACCAGCTCGACGGCGGTCCGGTGACCGCCGCCGGCAAGAGCCTGCTCGTCGCAACCCCCGGCCCCCATGATCTCAAATTCTGGTCGATGGACCAGTCCGGCAACACCGAGCTGGCGCCCAACTTTGCGTCCTTTTCCATCGACATCGACGGGACCCCTCCGACGACCGCCTCGGATGTGCAGCCCAGCTACCACTTCGGCGCGGTGATCACCCTTACCGCTTCGGACGACAGCTCCCGAGGGGTGAAAACGACCTATTTCAGCTTGAACAACGGCCCCGTCCAGACGGGTACGGTGATCACCATCCCGGCCACATCGAAGGCGACAAACAACTATACACTGAAATACTGGTCCGAAGACTGGGCGGGCAATCTCGAAGCCGGGCATATTGTCTCCTTTAGCGTGTTCGGAGATACCACCGTGCCGACCACGACCTCAGATGCAAAGGCCACCTACTACCAGGGAGCCGTGATCACCCTTGCGGCGACGGACGACAACCCCGCGGGACCGAGAACGACCTACTACCGCCTGAACGGCGGACCCATCCGGATCGGAACCCAGATTGTCATCCCCGATACGCCAGGGAACTTGAATTACTCGCTGAGCTTCTGGTCCGAAGACTGGGCGGCCAATGTCGAACCCGCACACGTTGTCGACTTCAATGTCATCAGCGGAGGTGGGAGTCTCAGGCTGATCTGGGGCTACAGCGACGTTAACGGCTCTCCCTGCGCGAACGACCCCGAAGCCAGCGCCTCGTGGACCATCAGGTCTGGAGGCAAGTACGGGCCGATTGTCAAGACGGGTTTTTCCACATGCCCCGACTGGAGTGGAATCGATATCGTTTCCCTTCAGGTCTCCCCCACCCCGTTTCACGTGACCGTCCAATGGTGGGACAGTGAAAACGGATATGACGACGAAACCATCTTCCCGAGCGTCTACCTCACGACCCCCGGGCATGTTGCTTCACTGCACTATTAGCGACACATGATGGTTGAAAGTCGGGTTCCATCGGACAAGAAAAAGCCCCGCGGCTTTGGACGCGGGGCTTTCTTTCCTCTTCTTCATATTTCCAGCTGCGAGTCGGGTCGACCGAATAGTGTCCGACGAATTTATAAATCATTTGCATTTACATCCAAATCCCCGTTTATTAATTCATGCATAGAGCTTATGGTTGGAATATCTATTGCAGATGATAATGCTTATGCTATGCTGGTTTGAAGAAATCCCCCTATCTTTACAGAAAACACTTAACTATATACCTATTTACCAATGTAGAAACCGGAAATAAGCTTGATCTGCGACAAGCACCGTTACTTTCAATGGAGGGATGGGGAGGAGAAATGGGGCCTGCTGGGAAGACTCACATCAAGTATACGGATATCTGCAAAATCAAACATGGAAAGACTCTGTTGTGGATGGTCCTGATAGCCATCGGCTTTTGGTCTGGACCATCGGTTGCAGCGGAGTATGACAACTGCGTTCCATGCCACGGGAACCTGGAAAATTTCCATGGAGAATTCACCCATTCGGCCACGCTCGGCAGCGGCGTAGTGGCCCTCTTCCCCGACTATGGACACGACGACGAGGGATGGGACGGCAACAAGCCCCACTTCGGCGTCCTGGTAGACTGCGGCAACTGCCACAACAACGAACTGCCCATGATTCACGGCAACGATTGCGCGACCTGTCATCCCATCATTTATGATCAATTGGGAATCTGGCAGGGAGGATGCCAGCAGGGGGCGTGTCACACCTTTTATCACCAGGATTCCACCACCGCCCACGCGCCTTTTGAAGGCACAAGCGTCGCAAGCGGAAATGACTGCAGTCAATGCCATTCAGCGACTTACGGCGACTACTCGGTGCCGCAAGAAAACTGCCTGAACTGTCATTCAGAATACCTGCCGGGAGACTACACGCCGCCGC
>NZ_KI421412.1:214949-246671 GCF_000472285.1 Desulfuromonas sp. TF | reverse complement strand
CTCGAATGCCCGTGAGGTTTACGACTTTCTCCCCGCCGAGATCAAGTTCTCCATTTCAGACAACGGCAAGGTGGGTATTGGAAGGACTTTCTACCAGCTAGACGGCGGCCCGGTGACCGCCGCCGGCAAGAGCCTGCTCATCGCAACCCCCGGCCCCCATGTTCTCAAATTCTGGTCGGTGGACCAGTCCGGCAACACCGAGTTGGCGCCCAACTTTGCGTCCTTTTCCATCGACATCGACGGAACCCCTCCGACGACCGCCTCGGATGTCCAGCCCAGCTACCACTTCGGCGCGGTGGTTACTCTCACCGCTTCGGACGACAGCATGCGGGGGGTGAAAACGACCTATTTCAGCTTGAACAACGGCCCCGTCCAGACGGGTACGGTGATCACCATCCCGGCCACATCGAAGGCGACAAACAACTATACGCTGAAATACTGGTCGGAAGACTGGGGGGGGAACGTCGAAAGCGCGCATGTTGCCAATTTCACCGTGTTCGGAGACACCACCATGCCGACCACGACCTCCAATGCCAAGACCACCTATTACCAGGGGGCGGCGATCACCCTCACGGCGACGGACGACAACCCCGCGGGCCCGAGAACGACCTACTACCGCCTGAACGGCGGCCCCATCCAGGTCGGAACACAGATCGCCATTCCCAACACTCCGGGGAACTTCAATTACTCGCTGACCTTCTGGTCCGAAGACTGGGCGGCCAACGTGGAACCCCTGAAAACAGTCAATTTCAATGTCATCAGTGGATACGGGACCTTGAAGCTGATCTGGGGCAGCAGCGACACGACCGGCTCCCCCTGCGCGAACGACCCCGAAGCCAGCGCCTCGTGGACTATTCGAGAGGGCGGCGCCTACGGACCAGTTGTCAAGACGGGTTTTTCCACCTGCCCCGGCTGGAGCGGTGTCGATGCCGTTTACGTTCAGGTCGCCCCGACGCCTTTCCACGTGACGGTCCATTGGTGGGACAGTGAAAACCAATATGACGAAGAAACGATCTTCCCGAGCGTCTCTCTCGCGATACGCGGCCAGATCGTTCCCTTGCGTTACTAGCGGCACATGAAGGAAATGAGGAGGGGAAAAAGCCGTTGAATCGTTGAATCGTTGAACCGCTGAGAAAACCGATTCAACGATTCAACGCGCGAAGCGCACTCAACGGTTCAACTGGTTTTTTATGTTGAATCGTTGAACCATTGATGAAATCGATTCAACGGTTCAACGAGCGAAGCGCACGCCGCCTCAATAGGGATGCTCCAGGTCTTCCGCCACGAACTTGTGGTCCCTCACGCGAAAGACCGGGTCCTTCCCCTTTTTCCAGTCTTTGATTCGCATCGAATCCTTCCCCATGAGTTTTCTGACCAGGGCTACCGGACAAACCATCACGAAAAAGATCAGGGACAGAATGATCCGGGAAGCCACGGTTCCCAGCGCCGTGCTCAAGGCGAACCAGAATCTTGCGAAGGGCTTGTAGATGAGAGGCCAGGTCATGGCCCCCAGCAGGAAGACGATGGCCAGGATCACCAGGATCGGCAGTTTCCAGACCTGGAAGCAGATCAGGCTGATAAGAACCAGGGCCAGGCCGGAGTCCTTGCACTGCTCAGCGGTGAGTTTTTTGTGGTCGGATTTCATCAAGCGGGCCTCGGTGAGCTGGAAAAAACGTTGAATTGTTGAACCGTTGAATCGTTGAACTGCTGAAAATAAATTCAACGATTCAACGCGCGAAGCGCACTCAACGATTCAACTGGTTTTTATGCCTTTTTTGAACGGGCCAGTTGTGAATTTCTCAGAGCGTTTATTTTGTTGGCCAGCCTGTCGATGTCCTGGCGCAACTTTCCGGTGTGCTCCACGGTCGTAAATCCGATATCTGATGCCAGGCTGATTTGGCAGGCCACTTCCAGCAGCGAACTGTACGCGAGCTGCGAAAAGTGCCCTTGGTCTCTCAGGCTCGTCCTGCCGCTTCCTTCCGCCAGGTTCGAAGCCACCGATACGGCCGCCCTGTTCAGCTGGCTTGTCAGGCCGAATCTTTCTTCCGCCGGAAAGCCCCTCGTCATGGAATATACCGCCATGACCAATCGCCGAGATTCCTGCCAAACCTCGAGCTTCTCGAACGGAAAAAGATGCCGATGCATGTTTGTCCCCCCCTGGTTGTTGAACTGTTGAATCGTTGAACTGTTGAATCGTTGAACTGTTGAATCGTTGAACTGTTGAATCGTTGAATCGTTGAACTGTTGAATCGTTGAACTGTTGAAAGATCGATTCAACGATTCAACGCGCGAAGCGCACTCAACGATTCAACATGTTTTTATCAATCCAGTTCATACTTTTGCTGCCAGTAATCCCGGTTGTCGAAATTGGGCTGTTCCTCTTTTTTGAAGAGGAAGTCGCCCATGACCAGGTAGTCCATTTCGGTGCCCATGAAACAGCGGTAGGCATCCTCCGGCGAGCAGACGATCGGTTCCCCCCGTACGTTGAAACTGGTGTTGACGATTATGCCATAGCCGGTTCGCTGACGGAAGGCATCGATCAGCTGCCAGTACCTCGGGTTTACCTCCTTGTTGACGGACTGGATCCGGGCGGAGTAGTCAATATGGGTTATGGCCGGCACATCTGACCGGAGATGATAGAGGCGGTCGTAGAGGGGACGGGAATGATAACCTTCCGGAAGAGGATTCTGCCTCTCTTTGCGGACCGGCGCCACCAGCAGCATGTAGGGCGACGGACGGTCGAGCTCGAAAAACTCAGGGAGGCATTCCTCGATGACCGAGGGCGCGAAGGGGCGAAATCCTTCGCGGTACTTGATCTTCAGATTGAGCTTCTTCTGCATTTCCGGGCGGCGGGCATCACCCAGGATGCTGCGATTCCCCAATGCCCTCGGCCCGTATTCCATTCGGCCCTGGAACCAGCCGACCACCTGGCCGTCTTCCAGAAGTTCGGCCACATCCAGGCAAAGGCTGTCGAAATTGTCGTAGGGACGGTACGCAGCCCGGTTACGCCGGGCCACTTGGAGGATCTCCCGATCGCCGAATTCCGGGCCAAGCAACGCACCCTTCATGATATCCCGCCCGGAGTTCACCTTGGGCTTGTCCAGGTAGATATGCCATCCGGCAAGGGCCGCGCCGAGCGCTCCGCCCGCATCGCCGCTGGCAGGCTGGATCCAGATGTCCTTGAATAATCCGCTCCGCAGCAATTTGCCGTTAGCAACGCAGTTGAGGGCTACGCCTCCCGCCATGACCAGATAATCGCAGCCGGTCAGCTCGCGGGCGGTTGCGGCCAGCCGCAGCACGATCTCCTCGGTGACCTCCTGGATCGCCAGGGCCATATCCATGTAATTCTGGTCCAGTTCGGTTTCCGATTTTCGCCGGGGGAGGCCGAACAGCATTTGCCATGCATCGTCGACGCACATGGTGAGGCCGGTGGCGTAGTCGAAATACTCCATGTTCAGGAGGAAAGAGCCGTCGTCGCGCAGGTCGACCAGTTTGTCAAGAATCAGTTCTTTATACTTCTCGACCTGAACGGAACCGGCCGTCCCGTAGGGGGCCAGTCCCATCAACTTGTATTCGCCGCTGTTGACCTTGAAGCCGCAGTAGTAGGTGAAGGCCGAGTAGAGCAGGCCCAGGGAGTGTGGAAAGTCGAGCTCCCGCAAGATCTCGATGCTGTTTCCCCTGCCGACTCCGATGGTGCAGGTCGCCCATTCGCCTACGCCGTCGATGGTGAGGATGGCCGCCTCGGGGAAGGGCGAAGGGTAAAAGGCGCTGGAGGCGTGGGAGAGGTGATGCTCGGGGAAAAGCAGTTTGGGGTTGGCGCAGCCGAGTTTTTTGAACTCTTCGCGCAGCATCCGCCGCATGAAGAGTTTCTCCTTGATCCAGACCGGCATTGCCGACAGGAAGCTTTTCAAACCCCTGGGCGCGAAGCTGTGATAGGTTTCGAGCAGCCTCTCGAACTTGATGTAGGGCTTGTCATAAAAGGCTATGGCAGTGACATCCTTGAGCTCCAGTCCCGCCTCGTCGAGTACGTAGGCGACTGCCTGTCGGGGAAAGGAAGAGTCCTGCTTCTGACGGGTAAATCTCTCCTCATGGGCGGCAGCGACGATGTTGCCATCGACTATCAGGGCAGCGGCACTGTCATGGTAAAACGCCGATATGCCCAGAATCGCTTGCGACATTTCGTACCGACCTTCCTAAAAAATGGCATAAATGAAAGGTGCTATGGCCGAGCCGCCGGTGAGGACGATCAGCGCTCCGAACAGCATCATGAAGAGGATGATCGGCAGCAGCCAGAATTTTTTTCTTACATTCAAAAAACCCCACAGGTCCTTAAGGAAATCCATATCTCTGATCCTTTGGTATTCAGAATTCGGTTCGGTCCGAACGGACCTTCCCCGTTATGCGGCTATTTTCCTGTCGCCTGGGTGACGGCCACCCCCTGCCGGTAGACCCGGCGCGACAGCAGTTCTCCTTGCGGCCCCCAGACCAGTTCAAGGCCGTTCGGAGCCCCCTGTTCGAGGTCCAGGAAACGTTTGAGGCGGCCGTTTTCATGCCACTCGACCTCGATGCCGTGCGAGATGCTGCGCCCTGCCGGATCGAGGCCGAGCTGGACCAGCCTGCGCGGAGCCATGGAGGGATAAACATCCAGCAGGATGTTCGGCCGCTGAGCCCTGGGGGGGGGATCCCCAAGAAGCGGACGGATCTGGGCGAGGATCTTCCGGGCGCTCGCGTTGTTCGGGTTCAGCCGCAATGCTTCCGCGAGACTCGAATGGGCAATTTCCGTCCGTCCCCGTCTGGCCATGGCCAGGCCGTAAACCTGGTGTGCCACATCATAGTGCCCCATTTGCTGGCACACCAAGAGTAAGTTTGCCGCCGACTCCTCCAGCCGCGGGGGAGAGGTGCTGAGCAGAGCCTGGCCCAGCTTGAATCGAAACTCAAGAGCGCCGGGGTATTTCTCGAGGGTTGCATACATCAGCTGCATGGCCTGTTCCGGATTCTTCTGCCGCTGATAGACGGTTACCATCGCGCTGGCGGCGTCCACCGCCACCTGGCGATAATCTCCGGCGATTTCGAGAGCCTGCCCGGCAAGCCGCACGGCATCTTCATTCTTGCCTGCCCACAGGAGCACCCGGGCGAGATTAGTAAGAGCCTGGCCGTGGACCTCTTTATCGATTCCCCCTTCAAGGATCGCCGCTACCCTGGCGATCTTCTGCTCGCCCCAGTCGTCCGCGGGCCGCACCAATCCCAGTTCGGTCATGGCCTTGATCAGCTCCACCGCCAGGATCTTGTTCCCTTCGATGGTCGGATGAACATGGTCGAGAAAATATTCCTGTCCCGGAATGGGGTGGTCGTGCGCGTTCAGCATGCCTTGGTGCAGCAGGGCGACATAATCGACCAGGGGGACATCCTGTTCGCGAGCGAGCTCGGTCACGATGCTGCTCATCGATGTCAGCGCCCGCAGCGGACAGACATCCTCGTCACGGGCCATTCGCAGGGTTTCTTCCGCCTCTTCCGTCCGGCCAATCGCCAGCAAGACCCTGCCGCGGCGATACAGCAGCTCGGCGTGGCGAGGATCGAATGCCAGGGCAGAGTCGAGCCTGTCCAGCGCGAGTTGCCAGTCTTGCCGGCCGATCGCCAGTTTGGCTTCCTTCAGCAGCTGTTCGGAACGCTGCTGGGAAGCACCGTCCAGGCCTGCCGTATGTTCGCTCTTGAAAGGCGAACAGTCCTTGAGGTTGGAAGCCGGCGTCACGAAAATGACTTGGGCGCCGGCCGAGCGGGCCAGCGCGACCATGCGCTCCAGGCTGATCCGGTAGTGCTGCAGGATGTTCTCGCGCAGTGAATCGTCACGGCTGTAGCGTTCCGGGCCGGCCGAACGGTCGAGGATGGTGTCTACCTCTCCTGCGAGACGGTCGCGGTCTTCCACTCCCCGCTCGGGGTAGGCTCCCAGTTTTTGGAGTCCGCTGGTCATCGCGGCCCAGGATCTGGTTTTGGCGAGCACGCCGACGGTCGACCGGACGACGGGGGGTATCTTGCGAATCTGGTTGTAGGTCCGTTCTTCGAGAAATTCGTTGTGACCGGTATAGATGACAAAAAGATCCGGTTCGTAATTGACGAGCTCTTCCATCAGATGCGCTACCCGGTAACTGGCATAGCTGATTCCGCCTGCGTTGATAACCTCCCAGTTTTTATCCTCGTCTGCCGCCGGCAGCAGTTCGCGCAGCCAGCCGGCAAAGGAGGTGGTGTCATTGTAGGGGCGCCCGTACGTTGTCGAGCCGCCGAGACAGAATATCCGATAGCTGCCCGGGGCTTTCGTCCGTGGGAAACTCTGCGGATTGAAAAAATTCAATTTATTGGATGCCGTGGTCAGGAGATGGGTTCCCCCCGGGCCGGGGGCGGGTACGAACAGGGGGACGTTGGAAGCAAAACCGACGAAAGGATCCTCGGATTTAAGGACTGGATTTACTCCGAGCAAGGCGAGGCCGCCTTCAAGGAGGAGAAAGAAAATCAGGATAGCAGCCAGGGGCAGAGTCAGGGCCTGCCATAGCGGCACGCGACTCGGTTTTTCCAGGGGCGGCGGGGTCTGGTCGGGAGAATCGGTCCCGGAATTTTTTTTTGGTGTCGAATCGAAACGTCTGGTCATCGTCGGTCTGCTGGTTTTTGGCGCGGCGCAGGGGACGCCATCAGGAAAAGTGCGAAAATCACCGCGCGGTTGAATATTTAGGCGTTAGATTTGCAGTTCTCGTCACAAGGTGTGCTGCAGAAGGGCAATCGAATTTTTTGGAATTGTCGCATCATTAAACAGATAATGTAAAGTGCAATCAATATACCAATCGCCGGGCACCTTAGGGCGTCTGGGCTTCTGCATCCGCTCAGGTGGGAACGTGTCAAGCTTTCCAAGAGACATATTAAATAAGGATTTTCTTCCGATTCCGGGCTCAGGTTCGGGTCATCGCATCGAAAGGTCCTGCCGCGAGCCCGGGCTTGTTGCCATTTGACCAAAACCTCATGTTATTTGGCTATTCAGTTGCCGGTCCTCGGCGGGCCGGAAAGTCTGTTGCCGAGGTATGACGGGGCAGAGGCTAGGATGATGTGAGCCGGAAGCCTTGCTTAAGGCTGCAGAATAACAAGCCTCGCATCTTTGCTCTCAATAAGAGGTTGTCCGGTCGGTTGATTTCTGATAATAATCCGCCATACACGACTCATGGAGGAAGTACATGCCAAGACGCTGGTTTATAGTGATTATTCTGCTTTTGTCAATCTCCCTGGCATCCATTCTTTATGCCGCCGGTATGGGAGAAATGGGGAGTGTCGGGTCCATGGCGGACAAAATCTCCATCCGGACCGAGAAGATCGGCGAAGTTGTTTTCAGTCATCGTCGTCACGGCGCCAACTGCGGGCTCTGTCATCCGAAGATCTTCAAAAAGCAGAGAAACAGCAACCACGTCAGTATGAAAATGATGGAGAGGGGAATGTCCTGCGGCGCATGCCACAATGGCCGCAGGGCGTTCAGTGTCACCGGTGATTGCTCCACTTGCCATGCCGGGGATGTTGCGATCCAGACCGTTAACTTGGGCAAGGTTATATTCAGCCATGAAATCCATACCGGCATGTTCGGTTGTGACGAGTGCCACCCCGACCTCTTCAAGCCTCAGAAAAACAGCAATCACGCCACGATGAAGGCGATGGAAGAGGGCAAGTCCTGCGGCGCCTGTCATGACGGCGGTACGGCGTTCGACGTAACCGGCGACTGCGTTACCTGCCACGTCGGAGATGTGACGATCGAGAGCCGGAGAATCGGCAAGATAGTGTTCAGCCACGGAATCCATACCGGCATGTTCGGATGTGGCGAGTGTCACCCCGACCTCTTCAAGGCGCAGAACAACAGCAATCACGTCACGATGAAAGCGATGGAAGAGGGCAAGTCCTGCGGCGCCTGTCATGACGGCGAAACCGCATTCGGGGTAGCTGGCGACTGTGTCACCTGCCACTCAAACGCCAAGGATATCACGATCGAGAGCAGGGGTGTCGGCCCAGTGATGTTCAGCCATGATATCCATACCGGCATGTTCGGATGTGTCGAATGCCACCCCGACGTGTTCCGACCTAAAAACAACAACAATCACACCACGATGAAATCGATGGAAGAAGGCAGGTCCTGCGGCGCCTGCCACAACGGCGAAGCTGCTTTTGGCGTGGGCGGCGACTGCGTCACCTGCCATACCATTGCCGTCGATATCACGATTCAGACCGAGAATGTCGGCAAGGTGATGTTCAGTCACGACATCCATACCGGCATGTTCGGATGCGGGGAGTGCCACCCCGGAGTGTTCCAGGCCCAGAATAACAGCAATCACACCACGATGAAGGCGATGGAGGAAGGCAAGTCCTGCGGCGCGTGTCACGACGGCAGCACGGCGTTTGGCGTAGCCGGCGACTGCGCCACCTGCCATACCGAAGCCACCGATATTGCGATTCAAACCGAGAATGTCGGCAAGGTGACGTTCAGTCACGGCATCCACCTCGGCATGTTCGGATGCGGCGAGTGCCACCCCGGCCTGTTCAAGCCGCAGAACAACAGCAATCGCGCCACGATGAAAGAGATGGAAGACGGCGCGTCCTGCGGCGCGTGCCACGACGGTGGAACCGCTTTTGGCGTGAGCGGCGACTGCGCCACCTGCCATACTCAAGCCACCGATATTGAGATGCCGACCAAGAATGCCGGCCCGGTAGTGTTCAGCCACGACATCCATACCGGAATGTTCGGATGTGGGGAGTGCCACCCCGACGTGTTCAAGCCACAGAAGAACAGCAATCACGCCACGATGAGGGCGATGGGCGAGGGCGCGTCCTGCGGCGCATGTCACGACGGCAGTACCGCATTTGGCGTAACCGGGGACTGCGCTATCTGCCACCCCAAGTGGCGCAGTCCCAGTTATTAAGCTCCGGAGGCCTGTTCACTTCGGACGTATGAGAGTTTCAGGTGAAGCGCGGGGCTTGTTGCGCATTCCTATCATTCTTGAAACATTGTCACTTCTCGAAATAGGTATACCCCCGCAGGCTGGCCGAATACTCCTCCAGGAGGCTTTGACGCTCCGTGAGGCTGATTTTCCCCTTCCTCACCGCCTCCTCGGCGGTGTTGCGGAAGTTTTCGAAGAGGGTCTGGGGATGGTATTCCACATAGCTGAGTACGTCGGCGATGCTGTCGCCCGAGATCTCCTTCATCACGTCGAAGCTGCCGTCGCCGTTTATCCGCACGCTGACCACGTTGGTATCCCCGAAGAGGTTGTGCAGGTCCCCCAGGGTTTCCTGGTACGCTCCCATCAGGAACACGCCCAGAATGTACTCCTCTCCTGCCTTAAGAGGATGGAGAGGGAGGGTGTTGCGCTCGCCGTGGGAGTTGATGAATGAATCGAGTTTTCCGTCGCAATCGCAGGTGAGATCGGAGATGATCCCCTCCCGAGAGGGACACTCGCCGTGGCGGTGGATCGGAACGACGGGGAAAACCTGGCCGATGGCCCACGTGTCGGGGAGGGACTGAAAGACGCTGAAGTTGCCATAGTAGATGTCGGCCAGGCTTTCCTTCAGAGCTGCAAGTCCGGAGGGGATTTTCCCAAGGCCGTCCAGCCGGGAGGCGATATGCTGGGCAACGGCGAGAAAAATGTTCTCCGCCAGGGAGCGCTCGCGCAGGCTGACTTGGCCGCGCTTGAAGAGCTCGCGGATCTCGTCGCGGCAGTAGAGGGCGTCGTTGTAGCTCTCCTGGAGGTCCGTCGTTGCGAGATCCTCGAGCACGCCGAAGAGTGCGCGAACCAGGTCGTGGGCTCCGGAGGGGAGGGCGTCCGGCAGGGGGGCCGCCTCGAAGTGCATGACATCGAGGATGTTGAAGAGCAGTATCGACGAGTACGCCACGGTGGCCCGCCCCGATTCGGTCACGATGTGGGGATGGGAGATCCCCAGAGGGTCGAGGACGGACATGACCACGTCGATGATGTCGGCGCAGTACTCGTCGAGGGAGTAGTTGCGGGAGTGGACATGGTTGGCCCGGGTCCCCACGTAGTCCACCGCCAGTCCTCCGCCAAGGTCGAGGTATCCCATGGGAGCGCCTTCCCCGATCAGATCGACATAGTAGCGGCAGGCCTCCAGCACGCCGGCGCGGATGTCCTGGATGTCGGGAATCTGCGAACCGAGATGGCAGTGCAGCAGCTGCAGGCAGTCGAGCATGTCGTGGCTCTTGAGGGCGTCGATCACGCCGATCAGCTGCGTGGAGCTCAGGCCGAAGCTGCTGCGGTCGCCGCTGGTTTCGGTCCACAGCCCTCCCACCTTGGCTGAGACCTTCACCCGCGCCCCGATCAGCGGCCGGATGCCCAGGGCCTTGCTGCGTTCCACGAGGAGGGGGAGTTCGGCCGGGGATTCGATGACGAAGAAGCAGCGGTACCCCAGTTTGCGCGCCCATAGCCCCAGATCGATAAATTCCCGGTCCTTGTAGCCGTTGAGAATCAGCAGGCCGTCTTCATGCAGGGCGGCAAGGGCCAGGACCAGCTCGGCTTTGCTGCCTGCTTCGAGGCCGTGCCCGTAGCGGGCGCCGAAACGGGTGATCTCCTCGATGACCTGGCACTGCTGGTTCACCTTGACGGGAAAGACCCCCCGGTACTCGCCCCGGTAGCCGGCGCGGGCGATGGCGGCGCGGAACGATTCGTTGAGGAGGGCGATCCGGGCGTCGAGCAGGTTCTCGATGCGCAGCAGAAGCGGCATGACGTGGCCGCGCTGTTCGATGCCGGAGACGATGTCCATCAGGGAGACGACCGCCTCTCCTTCGGGCCCCCGCACCTTGACCGTTAGCTCTCCCTTGTCGGACAGGTCGAAATGACCGGCCCCCCAGTCGCGAATGCCGTAGAGGGCGGCGGAATCTTCTACAGTCCAGCTCTTCTCCGGATTTGAATTCATCTCGACTCTCAAAAGACCAAAATTCATTCACGCGGATCAAATCTGATAAGGTCTGATCAAGGCGGATTTGAAAGCTTGGTTTATCCGAATTTATCAGATTTGATCAGAAGTTATCCGCGTGCTGGTTTTGATCTGGTTTTAGGTAGCCCCCTTATTCCGCGATGTTTTCCCGTGCGAAGGTCGGCAGCATGAAGGCCCCGAGGTGCAGGTCCTCGTTGTAGTACCGGGTGTGGAAACCGCGGCGGGCGGCCCGTTCGCGGTCGAAGTCCCTGACGGGATGGTACTTCTTGCTGGCGAACGCGAAGCTCCACAGCCCGCTGGGATAGGTCGGAATGAACGCCTGGTACATCTCCACGATGGGGAAGACCGAACGCAGGTTCCGGTACATGCTTTTCTGGATTTCGGCGTGATAGAAGGGGGATTCGCTCTGCGCCACCATGATGCCGTCCTCCTTGAGGGCGGCGGAAACCGTCCGGTAGAAATCCTCCTCGAAGAGTCCCACGGCCGGGCCGATGGGATCGGTGGAGTCCACCAGGATGACGTCGAAGGTGTCTTTGTGCTCGCGGATGTAGGCGATGCCGTCGTCGACGTGCAGCTTGACCCGGGGGTTGCTGCCGTCGATTTCGCAGGCCATGGAGGGGAGCAGCTCGATCGATTTGTCGATGACCAGGCCGTCGATCTCGCACAGGACCGCCAACTCGACCCCGGGATGCTTGACGATCTCACGGATGGAGCCGCCGTCGCCGCCGCCGATCACCAGGACTTTCTTCGGATCGGGGTGGGTGAACAGGGCAGGGTGGGCGATCATGTCGTGATAGACGAACTCGTCCCGCTCGGTGACCATGACCAGACCGTCCAGAAGCATCATCCTGCCGTATTCCAGGGTCTCGATGATGTCGAGCTGCTGGAATTCGCTCGCCCCCGAGAAAAGCGTTCTGGTCGCCTTCAGGGTGATGCCGACGTTTTCGGAATGTTTTTCGGTGTACCAGAGGTCCATGGAAGCTCCTGGAAAGGCGGAATGTAGAATCTGTCTTCTGTATTCTAAGGTTTTGCGCTTTTTACCGCCAATCCGCAAGGGTGTCAACGTATTTTTCGGCTCAATCGTTCTGTCCTCCCGGACCGCTATAACCTCATGATTCCTTGACTTTGTCCAGAGATTTCTTTTAACTTAGCGCAACCTCTACACTCAGGGAAAGGACCAGCATAATGACCGCAACCCGGATCATCGGTTTCATCGGTGGAGGCAATATGGCCGAGGCCCTCATCAAGGGTCTTCTCAAGGGAACCTTTCCGCCCGCGGCGATCAGGGTTTCCGAACCGAGTCCGGAACGACGGCAGTTTCTGGCCGAGCGATATGGCATCATCCTCTCCCCGGAGAACGTGGATGTCGTCCAGGAATGCGACCTGATTGTTCTGGCGGTCAAGCCGCAGCTCGCCGATGAGGTGCTGAGCGGAATCGCCGGCGCTTTTTCCGAAAAGAAGCTGCTCGTTTCCATACTCGCCGGAGTGACCACGGAAAAGCTCGAGGCGCACTTCGACGGTTCCCCCCGGGTAGTCCGGGCAATGCCGAACACCCCGGCCCTTGTCGGGGCCGGCGCCACCGCCATCTCTCCAGGATGGTTCGCCACAACCGACGACCTGCTGGCGGCCCGCCATCTCTTTGAGGCGGTGGGAACGGCGTACGTGCTGGAGGAGAAACTTCTGGATGCCGTCACCGGCCTCTCCGGCTCGGGCCCGGCCTACGTGTTCACGATCATCGAGGCTCTTGCCGACGGGGGGGTGCAGGAGGGGCTTCCCCGGGACGTGGCATCCGCCCTTGCCGTGCAGACGGTGCTGGGCGCCGCCAAGCTGGTCAGCGAAAGCGGTGAGCATCCCGCCGCACTGCGCGACAAGGTCTGCTCACCGGGCGGGACGACTATCGCTGCCGTCCGGACGCTGGAGGAAAAGGGGCTGCGATCGGCCCTGATGGAGGCGGTCGGCAGCGCCGCGAGGCGATCCAGGGAGCTGGGAGCGAAAAAATGAGGTAAAATGAAGGGCCGGTCAGTTGACCGGCCCTTCGAAATTGATTTCTACCTGACATCGTAGCGACGGCCCCGTCCGCGGCGTCGCTGCAGATGAATCGATAAATGAGTGTTGTGTTGACCGAAAAGAATATCCTGGCCATCTGCGGCCGAACGTATCTGGAGCGCGGCCGCGCCTACCGGGCTGGAGGCAGGATTCTCGATCTGCGCTGGGACGATGACGAAGAGCTCC
Source organism: Desulfuromonas sp. TF (assembly GCF_000472285.1). Taxonomy (NCBI): domain Bacteria; kingdom Pseudomonadati; phylum Thermodesulfobacteriota; class Desulfuromonadia; order Desulfuromonadales; family Desulfuromonadaceae; genus Desulfuromonas; species Desulfuromonas sp. TF. Next base: position 233,477 of record NZ_KI421412.1, on the reverse strand, counting down.
TCTACAGCAGCGTCAAGGGGAGCGGCAGCAATGTCTACGATCAGGCCGTCCGGTTCTATCCGCATCGTTCCCGGCGTCCTTTCAAGGGGGAATGCAGCTGCCCCGTTGAGTTCAACTGCAAGCACGTGGCGGCGGTGCTGCTGGAGTGGATCAGCCGGCAGAATGCTTTTCAGCAGCCGGCGGCGCTTCCGGCAAAGCGCCGGAGAAGCGACCTGGCCCTTTGGCAAAAAGAGATCCGGCAGCTCCTCCCCCCCCCGGCCGCGCCGGTGCAGGCAGGGGTAAATGTCCTGATTTATCTTCTCAAGCCCCAGACCTACCGCGACAATACGAAAATCTTTCTCCATATCTACAAGAGCCGCCGGTTGAAACGGGGAGGCTGGAGCAGGCCGACATCGTACAACCTGCAGCAGTTTGCCTACTATCACTATTACCGCCCCGACTGGGTAACAACGCTGGACATGGAGGTCATCGAACTGGCCAAACACGGCCTGGAGGGTGCCTCGACACCGTCCATCGCCGGGGATGTAGGCATTCTGCTGCTCAAACGTCTGCTGGCGAGCGGCCGCTGTTTCTTCGAGAGTGAGGAGAATCCGCCGCTCGCTCCGGGGCCGCCCCGGCAGGCCGATTTCGCATGGCGGGAGGAGGCAGGCGGCGGCAGGCGCCTGCGCATCGGCCTGGAGGGAGTGGAAGGTTCCTGGACGGCGATGCCGACCGATCCGCCCTGGTACATCGATACGCAGCGGCACCAGTGCGGCCCCATCGAGCAGCCGCTGGACTCCCGGCTCTTCCAGGCTCTGCGTCATCTGCCCTCGCTGGAGGCTTCCGAGCTCGATAGCTTCAGCCGCTTCCTCTTTCCGCTCCTGCCGCCGGAGAGCCTGCCGCTCCCCTCCGAGTTGAAGATCGAAACCTGGAACCGGCCGCCCTCGCCGGTGCTGCTGCTTCGGGGTGAGCAGGGCTTAAAGGGCAGCGCCATCCATATTGCCCGGGTGTGCTTTGCCTACGGTCCGCTGCGCCTGCCGCCCTGGAACGAATCCGGCGAGAAGGAGCAGCTGCACCAGCACGGCGGCAGGGACTGGCTGGTCCGCAGGGATCCGGACTTTGAGGAAGAATGCCTGCGCCGCCTGACGGCCTTCGGCTTCGCTCCGGCCGCCGTTGCCGGAGCCGGCGAGCCCGGCGAGTGGGATGTCCTCTTTACCGGCGAAACGGTCGCCGCTTCCGCGGCCCGCTGGCGGGACTTCCTGGAGCAGCTGCCGCAACTGGCCGGGGAAGGCTGGATGATCGAAACCGCGGAGAGTTTCCGCCTGCGATTCACGACGGCCGAGCAGCTCACCGCCCGTATCGATGAGGCGGAGGGGGGCTGGTTCGACATCGGGCTCGATGTCGAGTGCGGGGAACGTCGCCTGCCGCTGCTCCCCCTGTTGACGGCCTGGCTGGAAAGAGGCGGTGCGGCCCAGGGATTGCTTCTGCCGCTCGGCGACGGAGCCTGGCTGGAGATTCCCCAGACCGTGCTGCAGCCTGTCCTGGACACCCTGCTGGAGCTTTACCGTCGCCCCGCCCTCAACGAAGCCGGACAATTGCGGCTGCCCCGGCAGCAGGCCCCCTGCCTGGAGGAGCTGGATCGCCGCCTGGGCGGAGAGGGACAGAGGCTTGCGTGGCAGGGTGGGGAGCGCGTGCGCCTGCTGGCGGAGAAGCTGAGGAATTTTTCCGGCATCGTCGCGGTGCCGCCGCCTTCGGGGCTGCGAGCCGAGCTGCGCCCCTATCAAGGCCAGGGTCTATCGTGGCTGCAGTTTCTGCGGGAGTACGGCTTCGGCGGGATTCTCGCCGACGACATGGGGCTGGGCAAGACCGTGCAGGCTTTGGCTTACCTGCTCAGCGAGAAGGAAGCCGGCCGCCTGGAGAACCCCGCGCTGGTGGTCGCTCCCACCAGCGTCCTTGGAAACTGGCGGCGGGAGGCTGCCCGATTCGCCCCCGACCTGAAGGTGCTGGTGCTGCACGGTCCGGACAGGGCCGGGCATTTCGAGACCCTGGCGTGCTACGACCTGATCATCACCAGCTACGCCCTGCTCCATCGCGATGCGGCGGTGCTGCGCCGGCACCTCTTTCACAGCGTCATCCTGGACGAGGCGCAGGCGATCAAGAACGCCCGCTCGAAGGGGGCCCAGACCGCCTGTCTGCTGCGGGCCGTGAACCGTCTCTGTCTGACCGGCACCCCCCTGGAGAACCATCTGGGGGAGCTATGGTCGCTCTTCCACTTCCTCATGCCGGGTTTTCTGGGCCATGAGAGCGATTTCAACCACCTCTTCCGCCAGCCGATCGAAAAGCGGGGAGACGTCCAGCGGCAGCAGGAGTTGACCCGCCGCATCGCCCCCTTTATTCTGCGCCGCGACAAGGGACAGGTGGCTACGGAGCTGCCGCCGAAGACAGACATCTCCCAGAGCGTCGAGCTGGCCGGACCCCAGCGGCGGCTTTACGAAACCATCCGCGCCGCCATGGCGGAGAAGGTCGGCACGCTGCTGCGGCAGAAGGGGCTGGCGCGCAGCCATATCGAGGTGCTCGACGCCCTGCTCAAGCTGCGCCAGGCCTGCTGCGATCCGCGCCTGGTGAAACTGGAGAGCGCCCGCAAGGTCAGGCAGTCGGCCAAGCTGGAGCTGCTGCTGGAGATGCTGGAGGAGCTGCTGGAGGAGGGACGCCGGATCCTGCTCTTTTCCCAGTTCACCTCGATGCTCGCCCTGATCGAGGAGGAACTGCAGATCCGCCGGCTCAAGTACGTCAAGCTGACCGGCCAGACCCGCAAGCGCGACGAGGTGATCGCCGCCTTTCAGAACGGCGAGGCGCCGCTTTTCCTGATCAGCCTGAAGGCCGGCGGAGTCGGCCTCAACCTGACCGCCGCCGACACCGTCATCCACTACGACCCCTGGTGGAACCCGGCGGTGGAGCGTCAGGCCACCGACCGAGCTCACCGCATCGGCCAGGACAAACCGGTTTTCGTCTACAAGCTGGTGGCGGCTGATACTGTCGAGGAGAAGATCCTTCAGCTGCAGGAACGCAAGCAGGCGCTCGCCGACGACATCTACCGCAAGGCCGGAGCCGGCGAGGAGTTCAGCGCCTTCGACGCGGCGGAGATTCTCTCCCTTTTCGCGCCTTGAGCGCCATACTGAGTTGGCACTCTCCAGAGGTGACCTTTTATGACCGACAGAAAAATCCCCTTCTTCCCGATTTTCGACAGCCACTTCCACATCATCGACGCCCGCTTCCCCCTGGTCCCCAACCAGGGCTACCTTCCCGACAACTTCACCTGCGACGACTATCTGCACGCCGCATCCAGCTTCAATCTCGCCGGCGGGGCGATCGTCTCAGGTTCTTTTCAGGCCTTCGACCAGGATTACCTGCTGGCCGCCCTGCAGCGGCTCGGCCCCTCCTTCGTTGGGGTCACTCAGCTTCCGGCTTCGGTCTCCGACGGGGAGATCCTGCGGCTCGATGCGGCGGGGGTGCGGGCCGTCCGCTTCAACCTCAAGCGCGGGGGATCAGAAGGGGTCGCTCAATTGGAGGCCTTTGCCCGGCGGGTGCACGAGGTCGCCGGCTGGCATGTCGAGCTGTACGTCGACTCCCGGGAACTCGCCGATCTTTTTGTCACCCTGGTCGGCCTGCCGGCAGTCAGTATCGACCACATGGGGCTGTCGAAGGCCGGTTTTCCCACGCTGCTGAAACTGGCGGAACAGGGGGTGCGGGTCAAGGCGACCGGCTTCGGCCGGATCGATTTCGACGCGAAGGAAGCGCTCCGCGCCATCAGCGCGGCCAACCCCGAAGCCCTGCTCTTCGGAACCGATCTCCCCTCGACTCGGGCGCCCCGCCCCTATTCCGATGACGATCTGCTGCTAGTACTCGAGGCTCTTGGAGAGGAGTTGGCGAAGAAAGTCCTGCATGACAACGCCGCAGCCTTCTATCGCCTCCCTGTGAGTTGATTTCACCTAAGTGGTTTGGTCTTTCTGGTTGATTTTCTCAAACAAGGCGATCTGCTCGGCCATCGACAGCTTCTTGCGGCAGCCTTTTCCGGTGCCCAGACAGAGCCGGCAGCGGTCATCGCTGCACCACTGGCACATCCGGCAGTCGGGGCAGGGATGTTTTTTGGCGGGAGGGGATTCCATTTTTAAAGTCTACGCCCGCAAGCCGCCTTGCGGCAAGTCCGAATCGGGACCGAACAGGCGCCGGCGCTGCCGGCGGAGGTACCAGGCCTCGCAGAACTCGGCGGAGGTGAGCAGGAAGACGGCCAGGGCGACGCCGGAGACGGGGAGGGGAACGAGGGTCAGCAGTCCCCAGCAGGCAAGGAGGTAGAGGGTCTTGTAGATCGTCGACTTGCCCAACTGCCCGGTGCGGTGAGCGCCGGTGAAATAGCCGCGCAGCAGGTTGGAGGCGCCGTAGATGACCGGATAGAGGGCGCAGCCGGCCAGGGGGAGGGCGATGTAGGCGCGCATCGATTCCTGCAGCCCCATGATGCCGCCGAGAACGGGGGCGTTGAGGGGATAGGCGATGAGGATCATCAGCGCCGCCATGCCGCCGCCGAGGCGGCGGAAGAAGGTGACCAGGACGGCGTAGTCGACGCGGTTCCTGACCAGGGTGAGATAGGCCTGCTGCAGGTTGCGCATCGGCCCGGCCAACAGAAAGAGGAAGCCTCGGATGACGCCGAAGGAAGCCAGGGCCAGGGGGCCGTCGGGAAGGCGGCTGATGATGGCGTTGATCAGCAGGGGGATGGTCTGCTGCAGGCAGGAGGAGTAGGCCAGGGGAAAGGCGAATCGGATGATCTCCCCGGTGGAGTGTTCCGCCTCGCCGGTGGCCGGCAGATGGCAGCGCCAGGCGAATACGCCGACCAGGGCGGTCTCCACGACGATGCAGGAGAGCAGGGCAAAAGCGCCGAGATCCCCTCCGGACATCCAGCGTGAGCCGAGGGCGAGAAAGGCCAGCAGGGCGCCGATCCGCACGCCGGTGGCGAAGGAAACCAGGCCGGTGCGCCGGGCCCGGATCACCACCCCCTGAAAGAGGCCGCGAAAGCCGGTGAAGAAGGGGAGCAGGACGAGGATGCCGAGCACGGAGCGGGCGCCGGAAGCGATCTCGCCGGTGACTCCGAGAAAACGTTCGAGGACGAAATCCCCCACCGGAGTGAAGGCGACGAGGGCGAGCACGGCCGAGACGTAGGTCGCCACCAGCAGGACGAACAGGATCATCCCCCGCAATGAGCGGCGGCCCCGCACCATGGCGATGGTCACCGTATGGTTCTGGTAGGACGGCGAGGCGATAAAGAGGTGCAGGACCATCGCCACCGAAAAGGCGGCCAGGGCGGTGACGAAATTCTCCTGTCTGGCCAGGGCGGCGTTGATGACCGAATGGGAGACGCTCATCAACTGCACGTTGAGGAGCAGGGGAAAGAAGAAGAGGGAAATCTCCCGGAGGGACAGGGGGCGGGGCTCGGTCACCGGGCCTCCCCGGGAAAGAGCCGCGGCAGATCGAAAGGGGTCTCGGCGAGAAAATCGCTGGGGACGCCGCCGGCCTCGCCGATGCCCCAGGCACAGAAGCACGTTCTTACCCCCGCGGTGCGGCCGGCCCGCAGGTCGGTATGGTGATCGCCGATCAGAACCGCCGATGCGGCCTTTGCTTCCAGGGTCTTGAGAGCCGCCAGAACGGGGCCGGGATGGGGTTTTTTCTCCGAAGCGCTGTCGCCGCCGATCACGGCCTGAAAAAAAGACGAAATCCCGAACTCCTCCAGCAGCCGCACCGTCAGGGCATGGTGCTTGTTGGTGACGACCGCCATCCTCTTTCCCCGGTGCAACTCCAGAAACTCGCGGATTCCGGGATAGATGCGGGACTGCTCCAGCATGTGCTCCCCATACAGGGTGAGGAAGCGCTGCAGACGCTCTTCGCTGTAGAGCCCCTCGGGAAGGGAGCGCCGCACCAGAAGGGGCGAGCCATCCCCCACGTAGGCCCGGACGGTCGACTGCGGCAGGGGAGGCAGGTCCAGCTCGGCGCGCACCAGGTTGACGCCCATGGCGATATCGGCCATGGAATCGAGGAGAGTGCCGTCGAGATCGAAGAGAAAGGTGTCGATGGGCATGAAAACCAGCTCTAAGCTTTAAGCTTTTAGCTTTAAGTTTTACAAAAATCTGAAAATCAGAACAGTCCGGCGAGCCACTCGAAGAGCCCCGTCTCCCGGATCTTGAAGAAGAGGACGATGGCGACGGCGACGGGGGAGACGAAACGGATCAGGAAATGCCAGAGGGGATAGATCCATCCGGCGCCGCCGGCGATCAGCTCCTCCTTCTCCTCCGTACCGCTCCAGAACCAGCCGACATAGAGGGCGATGAGCAGGCCGCTGATCGGCAGCAGGTAGTTGGAGGCGATCAGGTCGACGGAATCGAAGAATACCCGGTCGCCGATGATCTTCCATTCCGACAGAGAATTGTAGGAGAGGGCGGTGGGGATGCCGACGACGAAGGCGAGACCCGCCAGGAAGGCGGTAGCCCGTTTCCTGTTCCACCCCCTCTCGTCGATCAGGTAGGCGACCTGGGCCTCGAGGAGCGAGATGGCGCTGGTCAGGGCGGCGAAGGAGAGAAGGAGGAAAAAGACGATGGCCAGGAAGTGCCCGCCGGGAAGCTGGGAGAAGACCACGGGAACGGTCTTGAAGACCAGTCCAGGTCCGGCGGCCGGCTGCATGCCGACGGAGAAGACGACGGAGAAGATGGCCAGTCCGGCCATCAGCGCGATGGTCGTGTCGAGAATGACCACCCTCAGGCTCGCCGCCAGCAGGTCCTCCCCCTTGCTCAGGTACGAGCCGTAGGTGATCATCGCCGCCATCCCCAGGGATAGGGTGAAGAAGGCGTGCCCCATGGCTTCGAGAACCGAGCCGGGGGTGAGATGGTGGAAATCGGGCCGGAACATGAAGGTGATCCCCTCCCAGGCCCCCTTGCTCAGCATCCCGTTGACGAAGAGCAGGAACAGCAGGACGAAGAGGATAGGCATGAGGATCTTGCTCCAGCGCTCGATCCCTTTCTGCACTCCGCCGATGACGATGCCGAGGCTGAGCAGGACGAAGATGAAATGCCAGAGGATCTGCCGGGGACCGTCGCCGATGAGGCTGCCGAACATCCCCTCGATCGCCTCGGCCGGCTGGCCGCTGAAGCTGCCGGCGAGAGAGCGGTAAACGTAATCGAGGGTCCAGCCGGCGACCACCGAATAGTAGGAGAGAATGATGAAGGCGGCGGCGATGCTCACCCATCCCGGTGACAGCCAGAAGGAGCGGCGTCCCTCGAGATGGATGAAGGCGCCCACTGCATCGCGGCGGGTGTGGCGTCCGATCATCAACTCGGCCATCATGATCGGCAGGCCGACGACGGCGATGCACAGCAGATAGACCAGGACGAAAGCGCCTCCGCCGTTTTCCCCAGCGATGTAGGGGAACTTCCAGACATTGCCCAGACCGACGGCGCTTCCGGCGGCGGCCAGGATGAAGCCGAGGCGGCTCGCCCACAGGGCTCTCGGTGGGTGCTCCATCTATTTCCTCTCCCTCTCGCCGAAGATGGCTGTGCCGACGCGCACCAGCGTCGCGCCCTCCTCGACGGCCACTTCGAAATCGTGGCTCATGCCCATGGAAAGTTCCTCCATCTCCACCCCGGCGATCCCCAGTTTCCTGATCCCGTCAGCCAGCTCCCGGAGCCTGCGGAAATAGGGACGCACCTCCTCCGGATCGTCCAGGAAGGGCGGGAGGGTCATCAGCCCACGAATGCGCACGTTGGGCAGCTCCGCCGTCCGGCGGACGAGGTTCTTCAACTCTTCTTCAGCCGTGCCGGCCTTGGTCTCTTCGCCGCCGATGTTGACCTGCAGCAGGATATCGACCGTCCGGCCGAGCTTCCCCCACTGGCGGTCGACCTCCCGGGCCAGGGAAAGGCGGTCCACCGAGTGGATGAGCACCACCTTTCCCCGCAGATATTTCACTTTGTTGCTCTGAAGGGCGCCGATGAAGTGCCATTCGGGCTTGGAGCGGACCTCCTCGATTTTCCCTAGGAAATCCTGCACATAACTTTCGCCGAAGATGATCTGGCCGGCGGCGGCCGCCTCGTCGATCATGGCGGCGGGCTTGGTCTTGGAGACCGCCACCAGACGCACGGAGTCGGGATCACGGCCGCTGCGGGCGCAGGCGGCGGCGATACGGCCGCGGATATGTTCGAGATTGTCTTTGATGGACATGATAAACCCGTGAGGGGTGAGGCGTGAGGGGTAAGGCGTAAAGGCAGGGAGTTCAGAGGATTTTGCTTCTCACTCCTCACGCTCAAAGAGCCGGACTGCCCCCAGGCGCTCCAGCACCTCCACCACTTCGCACAGGGGGAGGCCGACCACGTTGGTGTAGCTTCCCTCGATGCCGAGGACCATGAAGGCGCCGATCCCCTGAATGGCGTAGGCACCGGCCTTGTCCAGCGGCTCACCGGTGGCAATGTACCCCGCGATCTCCTCTGCTGTCAACTCCTTGAACCGGACCACGGTGGAGACGACCCCGGCAACCGTGGAGCCGCTCCGGCGATCGAATACCGCGTAGCCCGAAAGCACCCGGTGAGAGCGGCCGGAGAGGGAGCGCAGCATGAGGGCGGCGTCTTCGACATCTTCCGGTTTTCCCAGGATGGCGTCGTCCCGCAGAACGATGGTGTCGCTGCCGATGAACCAGCGTCCGGGCGCTTCGGGACGGTCCGCCACTTCACGGGCCTTGTCCTTGCTCAGGCGGATGACATGCTCCTCGGGCGTCTCGCCGGGGAGGACCTCCTCTGCGGCCCGGCTGGGCACGACGGCGAAGGAGATGCCCACCGACTGCAGAAGTTCCCGGCGGCGGGGGGAGGCGGAGGCAAGGACGATTTCGTGGGGAGAGGTCATGATCTTCTTTCCATGGGTCTTATGGGACTTATGGGTCCCATGGGACCTATAGATCCAGGTTCTTGCGCCATGATTCAAGGTCGGCCAGAGCCCGCTCGGCCATGGCCAGACGGCGGTCGGCCCGCTTCATCTTGCGTCCTTCCAGGGGAGGGAAGAGGCCGTAGTTGACGTTCATCGGCTGGAAATTCTCGGGACTGGAATCGGCCAGGTGGCTCTGCAGCGCTCCGAGAGCGGTGGTGAGCGGCGGGTGGGGGAGCGTTTCGTTCCGCAGCGTGCGGGGAGCGAAGAGCCCCGCCAGAAAACCGATGGCCGCCGACTCCACATACCCCTCCACCCCGGTGATCTGCCCGGCGAAGAAGATCCTCGGATCGCTCTTCAACTGCAGGGAGCGCGTCAGACAGGTCGGAGCGTTGAGGAAGGTATTGCGATGCACGCTGCCGAGGCGGGCGAAGCGGGCGTTCTCCAGTCCGGGAATGGCGGTAAAGATGCGCCGCTGCTCGGGATAGGTGAGCTTGGTCTGGAAACCCACGATGTTGTACAGGGTGGCGTGCCGGTCGTCCTGGCGCAGCTGGACGACCGCGAAGGGCTCCCTGCCGGTGCGGGGGTCGGCGAGGCCCACCGGTTTCATCGGGCCGAAGGCCGGGGTCATCTCGCCGCGTTCGGCCATCTCCTCGATCGGCATGCACCCCTCGAAATGGATCATCTTCTCGAAATCCCGGGCCGGAACCTTCTGCGCGCCCTTGAGCGCCTCGATGAACGCGAAGTACTCTTCTCTGGTTAGGGGGCAGTTGACGTAGTCGTCCCCCCCCTTGCCGTAGCGGGAGGCCCGCCAGGCCTTGGAGAAATCGATGGAGTCGGCTTCGACGATGGGGGCGATGGCGTCGTAGAAATAGAGGTGCTCGCCGCCGGCGCGGCGGGCGATGTCGGCGGAGAGGGCCTCGGAGGTCAGCGGCCCGGAGGCGATGATGACGGTCCCCTCGGCGGGGATGGCGGTCACCTCATCACGCACCAGGGTGATGCGGGGGTGCGCCTCGATTTTCCCGGTCAGATAGGCGGAGAAGGCTTCCCTGTCCACGGCCAGGGCGCCTCCCGCGGGGACGGCGGTGGCATCGGCGGCTTCCATGAACAGGGAGGCGCAGCGGCGCAGTTCCTCCTTGAGGCAGCCGACGGCATTGTTCATCCCCGTCCCGCGCAGACTGTTGGAGCAGACCAGCTCCCCGAGGTTCGAAGAGTTATGGGCGGGGGAGAAGCGCTGGGGCTTCATCTCGTAAAGGAGGACTTCGGCCCCTTCGCCGGCCGCCTGCCAGGCCGCCTCGCAGCCGGCCAGGCCGCCGCCGATGACGATGATTTTATTCAAGGGTTCAGATTCCAGGTGGGTTTCAGTGGGCTGCAAGCTCACTGCACAGGTCCTATAGGTCGTATAGGCCCTATAAGACCTATGCTTTGGCGCCTTTCTTGGTTTTCCCTTTGGCGGCGGGCTTTTTGGCCGCGCTCTCCTTCTTTTCCGGCTCCACCAGCACCAGCTTGTAGTCGCAGTTTTCAGTGGGGCACTTTCGGTAGGTGCCGAAGCGTTTGGTGACCTTCTCGACAATCACCGGGTAGCCGCATTTGGGGCACGGCTCGTTGATCGGCTGATCCCACAGGGCATATTTGCACTGGGGATAGCGGTTGCAGGAGTAGAAGATTTTGCCGTAGCGGCTCTTCTTCTCCATCAGCTCCCCTTCCTTGCATTCGGGACAGGTGATGCCGAGGGCGGTCGGTTTGACCAGGGGCTGAATGTTCTTGCACTCCGGATAGGCGGAACAGGCGAGAAATTTCCCGTATCGCCCCATCTTGATCAGCATGTGAGCGCCGCATTTGTCACACTTTTCCTCAGAGACTTCCGGCTCTTCCTGCTCCTCTCCGGAGAGGGGCTCGGTATGGCGGCACTCGGGAAAGCCGCTGCAGGCCAGGAAACGGCCGGAGCGGCCAAGCTTGATGACCAGCGGCTTACCGCACTCGGGGCAGTCTCTATCGGTCTTTTCCGTGGTGACGTCTTCCTTGGAGACCTCTTTCTCCTTCTGTTTCAGGAGGGAGATGAACGGTTCCCAGAATTCACCGAGGACCGGCCGCCATTTCTTCTCGCCGCGGGAGATGGCATCGAGGTTTTCCTCCATCCCGGCAGTGAAATCGTAGTCGACATAGCGGGTGAAATGCTTCACCAGCAGGTCGTTGACCACCATCCCCACATCCTCGGCGTAGAAGGCGCGTTTCTCCAGTCGCACATACTTGCGGGTCACCAGGGTGTTCATGATCGAGGCATACGTGGATGGCCGGCCGATGCCGTACTCTTCGAGGGTTTTGACCAGACTGGCTTCAGTGTAGCGCGGCGGCGGCTGAGTGAAGTGCTGGTCGGGGAGAAGCTCCTGCCGCTGCACGGCCTCCCCTTCCTCCAGAGACGGCAGAGTCCCCTCCTGCTCTTCTTCGGTATCGTCGGTCCCCTCGATGTAGAGCTTCATGAAGCCGGGAAAGCGGATGACCTGGCCAGAGGCGCGAAAGACGAAACGTTTGCCCGCAGCGATATCCACAGTCGTGGCGTCGAGAATCGCTATGGCCATCTGCGAGGCGACAGTGCGTTTCCAAATGAGCTGGTAGAGCCGGTACTGGTCGGAGCTGAGGAAAGCTTTGAGCTTCTCGGGAGTCTGACCGATGATGGTGGGTCGAATCGCCTCGTGAGCTTCCTGAGCGTTTTTGGCCTTGCTTTTGTAGACCCGCGGCTTGTCCAGGGCATACTCGGCGCCGAACATCCCTGTGATGACCTCTTTGGCTTCGGAGGTCGCCACGTCCGACAGAGCCACCGAGTCGGTTCGCATATAAGTGATCAGTCCGACCGATCCTTCGCCGATGTCGATCCCCTCATACAGCTTCTGGGCCACGGTCATCGTTTTTCGGGCAGAGAAGCCGAGTTTGCGGCTGGCCTCCTGCTGCAGGGTGCTGGTGGTGAAGGGGGCAGCGGGGTTGCGCTTTTTTTCGCTTCGGGTGAGCTGATCGACCCGGAACTCTTCCCGGGCAATGGCATCGACCAGTTCCTTCGCGGCGCTTTCCGTCTCGATGGCAAACTTGTCCAGCTTTTTCCCGTCCACGGCGGAGAGACGCGCGCGGAAGGATTTGCCCGCCGCCGAGGCGAGCAGGGCTTCAATGGTCCAGTATTCCCGGGAAACGAAGGCCCCTATTTCCTTTTCCCTCTCACAGACCAGGCGCAGGGCCACCGATTGCACCCGCCCGGCGGAGAGCCCGTAGCGGATTTTCTTCCACAGGAAAGGGGAGAGATTGAAGCCCACCAGATAGTCGAGAATGGAGCGTGCCTGCTGAGCGTCCACCAGTTCGCGGGCGATACGGCGCGGCTCGGCCATGGCCTTCTGAATGGCGCCCTTGGTGATCTCGTGAAAGGTGACCCTCTTGACCTTCGGGGAGTCGCCCTGCTCGTCGATATCCAGGGCCTCGAGCAGGTGCCAGGCGATGGCTTCCCCTTCCCGGTCGAGGTCCGTGGCGAGGATCAGTTCATCGCTCTGCTGGACTTCTTTTTTCAGGGTGGCGATCTGCTTTTTGCTCTCGGGCAGGATGTGGTACTTGGGCTCGAAATCGTGAGCCACATCCACGGACCCCTGTTTGCTGGGCAGAGCGCGCACATGTCCGTAGGAGGCCAGGACCTTGTACCCCTTGCCGAGAAACTTTTCGATGGTCTTCGCCTTGGCCGGAGATTCGACGATTACCAGTGATTTTGTCATTTTGACCTCAAAAAAACAAAGGCTTCGGGCATTTGGCCAGGATCGCCTTCGCCTGAAACCGTGCCGTGTGCCCGGTTAAAAACCAAAAAGGCTGCAGGGGCATTCCCGCAGCCTGGGTGTCGCTCAATGATACAGCCGCGACCAGTCGTCTTCCATGAAGCAGTCTACCTCCCGCCGCCAGTCTTCGTGGGATCGGGCAAAGAGAGTAAGCGCCGTCAGCGTCTTCATCTCCTTGAGGGAGAGCTCATCTTCGGCGACCTGCATCGCTCTGTCGATGATCTCCTCCTGGGCGTGCTCATCCAGGATGCCCAGGGATCGCAGGCGAGACAGAAACCCTCGCGCCTCGCAGGAAATCAGCTGGATTTCCTCAGGGGTGAAAATCCTCTGCGGAGGCAGGGACAGGAGGACGTCGGTCTGGGTGGAGGTCTGAAGGGACAGGCTCTCCATCCAGCTGAAGGCGGCATCGATTTCCTCCGCCTCGAAACCCACCGCCAGAAGTTCCTCGACCAGGTCGCTTTCGGTCAAGGGGTCACGGTCCTCCATGACATACCGGGCGATGAGGGTTACGATTGCCAGGACCCGTTCTCTCAAATGATCTCCTGCTGTCGGCCGTCAGGTTCTCAGGGTCCCCGTCGGCGGACGAAGCGCATGCCGGGAAGCTGTTCAACGCCCCCCCGGAGTTCTAGGTGCAGTAAAATAGCGGAAACATCCATAGGTGTCAAGCCACTTTTCTGGACCAGGTCGTCCACGTGAAGAGGTTCATCTCCGAGATGCAGATAAATATCCCGCGCAGTGTCGGGGAGGGCGGCGGCAAAGGAATCCTCCCGGTGGCGCACCTCCCGGGGAGGGATCTGGGGCCAGAGGATTTCAAGAATGTCCCTGGCCTCGGTTACCACGTGGGCGCCTTCTTTGAGCAGGCGATTGACTCCGGCGCCGTTGGATGCGTATACCGGGCCGGGAACGGCGAATACTTCCCGCCCCTGCTCCAGGGCAAAGTCTACGGTGATCAGTGAACCGCTTCCTTCGGCGGCTTCCACGACGAGCACCCCGCGACTCATGCCGCTGATGATGCGGTTGCGACCGGGAAAGTGCCCTGATAGCGGAGGCGTTCCCGGAGGATACTCGGAAATGACCGCCCCGCGCTCAGCCGTCTGTTGAAAGAGCCGTGCGTTTTCGGACGGGTAGACCAGGTCGATCCCGCAGCCCAGAACCCCGACGGTGGAACCACCTCCCTCAAGGGCGCCCTGATGAGCAGCGCTGTCGATCCCACGCGCCAGCCCGCTCACGATGGTGATGTCCCGCCCCGCCAGCTCGGTGCAGATCTCCGCCGTCAGGCGTCTGGCCGCGTGCGAAGCCTTGCGGGCGCCGACCACCGCCAGAGACTCCTCGCCGGGGATCCGCCCCCTGACATAAAGCAGGGCCGGAGGATCGTGAATCTTCCGCAACAGGCAGGGATAGCGCTCATCCCACAAATTGACAATGCCGGCCTGGATCGTTTCCAGGCTCCGACAGGCCTCCTCCAGCCTGGGGTCATTTCCCCCGGGCAGCTCGACGGCAACCGCCGCCCGGACGCCGGCGCGCTCCGTCCAGGCCTTTGGACCCGCCGTGAGGATTTCCCGGACCGAGCCGAAAGCCTGCATCAGCTGGATAATGCCGGTGCGTCCGAGTCCGCGGGTGAGATGCAGGCGCAGCCAGTCCTTCTCTTCAGACGTCATCTTCCCCCTCCTGTGATGCACAATAGATAAATTCAGTTTTCGATCGCTGCTCGTGCGGCTCAAATGAAAAAAGGATTGAAAACTTCAATCCTTTTTTCGTCAAACTTTTTTCCGCGGGGTCTCCTGTCCTTATTGCCGGGTCACGGTGGAGACACGATCTCCCAACTGGAGGGCATCTGCCGATTTGAGGACCAGGGCCGTGGCCGTTTGCGGGCGGGTCTCCAGGACCACGGCGGATCCCAGGAGGACATCGGGAAGCTGGATGTCTTCCTCCAGGGCCAGTTCCGTCGCTTTGCGGGAACGGGAAATATAAAGAAGGTTCCCGCTTTCCAATCCGTCCTCGGAACCAAGGTCCACATAAACGATATCATGCTGCCCGAGAAGGACCTGATCGCTTTTGGCGGCGACCAGGTAGCCGGAGAGATCCCGATTCGAGCTCTTCAGGACGACTTCGCTGCGGTCGGGCGGCACGGGGCGCAGCCGGTCCCCACGCTGGATCTCTTCGTGGGCAACGGTGATTTTCGCGGTCGCCACGGCGCCGTCGATGTCGGTGACCTGCAACGCTCCCAGGCTGACCACCTGATATCCGAGCGGTTCCCCGGTGACCGGGTGCTCCACCTCCCTGCCGATGCGGAAAAGGGAGAAGGGCTCACCGGGACTTAACGATGCCGGATCATCTATTTTCAGAAAGACCTGATCCCCGGTCGCCATCAGTATCCGGTTGTCTACGGTGTCGATCAGAATGCCGGCGGAATCGAGCTCCTCCCGGGAGATGAACCCTTCGGCCCCGCTCCTGGTTTTGATGGTTATGGACTCCTGCGGTTCGGGAAGCGGGACCGCTGCGGCTTCGGCGGGGGGGATGGCGGTAATTGGGGGAGCTTCGACCGGCGCTTTTGTTTCCGGCCTAACCGGAACGATCTCGATTCGCCCGTCGTAAATATTGATTTTCTGCCCCGGATAGATGAAATGGGGATTGGAGACGAAGGGGTTGTTTGCCCACAGGTTGGGCCAGTAATAAGGGTCCTTGAGGAATCGTTCCGAGATCCCCCAGAGCGTATCGCCTTTTTTGATGACATAGGTCCGGGCGCTCTCCTGCGCCGGGACGGAGAAGGGGAGCAGCAGCAGGCAAAGCAGAAGCGTCATTCTACGGATCATCACATTCCCCCATTCTGCAGGATGGTCGAAAACGGCTCGGTCTGCCGTGCCTTCTTGGCTGCGGAGCTGTCGGGATAGCGCTGGAGCAGGATCTTCAGAGCTTGTCCGGCCCGGTCGGGCTGTTCCATCCGGAGCAGGGCTGAGGACATCTTCAGCAGGGCCTCGGGGGTCTTGTTGCTCTGCGGATACTCTTCGACCAACCTGGCGAATTCCTGCGCGGCCTGTTCATACTGCTGAAGCGAATAGTAGCATTCTCCGAGCCAATATCGTGCATTGCCGGCATATTCGCTTTCAGGATAGCGGCTGATGAAGGATTCGAAACCGGCAATCCCCTGCTGAAATCGGCCCGACGTATAGTCGGCGAAGGCCTGAAGATAAATTTCGGTGGGTGAGAGAGCCGTGCCCGGAGAAACCCCGCCCCCTTCCGCTGTCTCAGGCTCCGTCTTTTCCCCGGCAGGGGTGACCTTTAGTGCCGCTAGAGCCGTCTTCATCTCTTCAATGATCTGCTGCTGATCCTGCATCCGGGCCTCGACCAGGAGTACGTTGTCCTGAATTTTCTGCATCTGCCGGGAGAGGTCCTCCTGCCCCTGCTCGAGGCTTTGCAGGTCCGCTCTGGTGAGTGCCTGTTTGGGGAGCGGTTGGGGAACCGCGCAGCCGGAGAGGACTGCCGAAAGGATCATGATGATCGAAAAATGGATTCGCATTATTTAATTTTTCCCTTCTCCTGCCGCACTGATCGAAAATGGAGCCGCGGCAGAATTTCCGTAAAAATTATAGGCTTTTTGCGCCTCTGTCAAGCGTTTAAGCCTGTCATGGCTCTTACTCTGCCGGTCGATGTTGTGCTATTCTCTGCCTCAAACAAGAACATATGGAAGGATTAAAACAGATGCTCCAACCTGAACTGCTCGCCCCGGCCGGAGACCTGGAAAAGCTGCAGACCGCCCTCGACTACGGCGCCGATGCCGTTTATGCGGGAGGGGAGCAGTTCGGACTGCGAGCCCCGGCCGGCAATTTTACCTTGCAGGATCTGGGCCGCGCCCGTGAGATGACCTCGACCCGCGGCAAGCGCCTCTATCTCACCCTCAACGCCTACCTGCGGCCGGGGGAGATCGAATCATTATGCGCCTACCTGGAAGCGCTGCGCCCGCTGGACCTCGACGCCTACATCGTTTCGGACCCCGGAGTCCTGGCCCAGGTGCGCCGCCTTGATCCGCAGCGGCCCATCCATCTTTCCACCCAGGCCAATACCACCAATGCTTCCGCCGTCCGCTTCTGGCAGGAGTCGGGGGTCAGTCGGGTCAATCTGGCCCGCGAGCTTACCCTGGAAGAGATAAGGGACATCGGCTCCGGATGCGACGTGGAACTGGAGGCCTTCGTTCACGGCGCCCTGTGCGTCGCCTATTCGGGTCGCTGTCTCCTTTCCGCCGCACTGACCGGGCGGAGCGCCAATCAGGGGGCTTGCGCCCAGCCCTGCCGCTGGAAATACGGGCTGATGGAGGAGACGCGCCCGGGAGAGTATTTCCCCGTGGAGGAAGACGGCCGGGGAACCTACCTGATGAACAGCCGGGATCTGTGCCTGGTGGAATATCTCCCGGAGTTGCTGGCCGCCGGGGTGGGAAGCCTGAAGATCGAGGGGAGGATGAAAAGCCGGTATTACGTGGCGGCGGTGACCCGTGTCTACCGGGCCGCCCTCGATGCCTGGCTCAAGGACCCCGATACGTGGCGTTTTGATCCTCTCTGGCGGGAAGAGCTCGATAAGGTCAGCCATCGCCCCTATGGCACGGGTTTTCTCTTCGGAGGCGATGATCCGCAAATCCATCGCCGCGACTCCCGTTATGTGCGCCTCTATGATTTCGTCGGGGTCGTGCAGAGCGTCGCCGCCGGAGGAAAGGGAGTGGTGCAGGGGCGCAACCGATTCTTCCCCGGCGACTCCCTGGAGCTCATCGGGCCGGGAATGCGAGGGACCGGTTTCCATGCCGGCACGCTTTTCTCCGAGAATGGAGAGCCGCTGGCCGCCGGTCAGCCCAACGCCCGGATCGTCATGGACCTTCCGGATGGAACGCAGCCGGGGGATCTGTTGAGAAAAACCGTCCTTGGTTAAATCGTCATTGGTCATTGGTTGACAATAAAGCAAATGACAAGGGACAAATGACAAATGACGGTTTTTCACGCCGGCGGCAGCGGCCGTGAGGTCCAGCACCGCCGCTTCTCGACGTCGCAGCAGCTCAGGGAATTCCCGAACACCGCTCCGGTATCGACGCAGATCTTGTTTTTATCCAGCAGCGGCTGTTTCTGGGGAGTATGGCCGAAGACCACCGTCTTCCCCCAGTCGAAAGAGGAGGTGATAAACTCTTCACGAATCCAGAGGAGATCTTTTTCCTCCTGCCGTTCCAGGGGCTTGCCGGGACGCAGGCCGGCGTGGACGAAGATAAATTTGTCCGTCTCGTGATACAGGCGGAGGGTGGAAAAAAAATTGAAGTGAGCCTTGGGGATGCGGATCCCCCTCTCTTCCTGATAGCTCTCCAGGGTGGAAGCGCCGCCGTTGTAGAGAAAGAGCCATTGGTTCCGGCCGGCGAGAAAGTCAAGGAACATCGCTTCGTGATTGCCCTTGAGAAAAACGGTTTCGGGAAAGCGTCCGCCGAACTCGATGAGATAATCGATGACCCCCTTGCCGTCCGGACCCCGGTCGATATAGTCGCCCATAAAGACGATCCGATCGGATTGGGTCGGCTCGACCCGGGCCATCAGCCGCTCGAGATGATCGAGGCAGCCGTGGATGTCCCCCACCGCGAGCAGCCTGCCCTGATCCTTATCTCCGACATCTTCCGGAAATCCCGTCACCTGGCGCCCCCTGACCGAGTTCATCCTTCCATTGTAACGGGAGGCGGCGATTCGACAACCATGACCCCTGCAGCGCAGCTCAGGGAAATGAAAAAAGGCTTTATGTACTTCTGGAAACGGATATACTGGCGATCAAATTTTTA
>NZ_KI421412.1:199168-214939 GCF_000472285.1 Desulfuromonas sp. TF | reverse complement strand
AGGATGGCTAAGCAAAAATTTCGTGTGGTTTTTCAGGGGCGAAGGCATACATCAGGTATGTCGAGGTCCTGAAAAAAGCCGTAACGCCGTAGGGCGGACTTTTTGCAACGCCATCAAATTTGAAGGAAGTATCGGATGATCGAGCCTCCCAACCCTGTCAGAAACGTCAAGCTGATTGCCAATCCGACGGCCGGCGGAGAGGCCCTGGGCAAGATCCGCCGGGCGCAGGCCTGGCTGGAGAAGAGGGGCTGCCGGGTCGACCTGGTCCTGACCGCGGCCAGGGGCGACGCCGTGAGGGCGGCCGCAGCGGCAAGGGATGAGGGAGTGGACCGGGTTATCGCCGCCGGCGGCGACGGTACTCTCTGCGAAGTCATCAACGGACTGGTCCCCTCCGAGCTGCCCCTTGCCTTTCTGCCCCTGGGAACAACCAACGTGTTCGCCCTGGAAGCGGGGATCCCCTTCAATGTGGAGCGGGCCTGCGCCCTGGCCCTTGAAGGAACACCCCGGGCGGTATGCCTCGGCAAGGCGGGGGAAACCCGCTTTCTGCTCATGGCGGGGGCCGGTTTCGATGCAGAAGTGGTCTCCCGCGTCAGTCTCCCCCTGAAGCGCCGGGTCGGCAAACTGGCTTATCTGGCCGCTGCGGGGACCACATTGCTGCGATGGCCCCCCAAGCTGGTGGAGGTGCAACTGGAGGACGGGACGACCCATTCGGGGTACGGCGTCATCATCGGCAACGGCCGGCTCTATGGGGGGCCCTTCTCCGTCACGCCCCGCGCCTCCCTGGAGGAGGAATCACTGGACGTCTGTCTCTTTTTGCGTCCGGGCCGGCTGCAGATGCTGCGCTGCGCCGCGATCGTGGCGGCGGGAGGACATCTGGACGCCCCCCATGCCCGCTGTTTCACCGCCCGGGAGGTAAAGGTGCGGGGGGAAGGCGTCGCGGTACAGATCGATGGCGACTATCTCGGACGGCTTCCCATGACCTTCCGCGCGATTGCCGGGGAGCTCCTGCTTGTTCTGCCCCCGCGCGCCTGAGTGCGTCGATGCCCTTCAGAACGGAAAGAATGAGATGAATCGGATTGTTGAGGAGATATACCGCGGCAGCGTGGTCACACTTGCCATAGAGGACCACCGCCTCCCGAACGGACGACGGGCCCGTTTCGAAATCATCCGTCACTCCGGCGGCGCGGCGGCCCTGCCGCTGCTGCCGGGTGGGAGGGTGGTTCTCATCCGTCAGCTCCGTCCGGTCTGCGGCGGCATGGTTCTGGAGATCCCCGCCGGAAGGCTGGAGTCGGAGGAGTCGCCCGAAACCTGCATCGATCGGGAGCTTCAGGAGGAGATCGGGTACCGTGCCGGAAAGCTGGAGAAATTGGGAAAGATGCTGACCACTCCCGGTTACAGCGACGAGGTCGTGCACCTTTTTGCGGCCTCGGAGCTGACCCCGGTGGAGCGGTCGCCGGAACCGGATGAATGTATCGAGACGGTGATTCTTCCCCTTGCCGAAGCGCTGGAGATGGTGTGCAGCGGGGAGATCGCCGACGGCAGGACCCAATTGGCCCTTTTGCTGTATTCCCGGATGTCCGGGATGAGTCGATGACCATGCTTCCCGATTTCTACTCCTCCCCGATTCACCTGCCCTTCAATCGCACCTGCCTCGATGCGGACTTCCGGCTCGCTCCCCCCGATGCGGATCCCGGAGGCGTCGAAGGATTCTGGCTCCTGCTGCGGGGAACCGAAATTCTGCTCACCGGGGCATCCGAAACTCCGCAGCTTCTCCAGGGCCCTCTCCCCCCTTCTCTGGCAGGCGGAGACGAACCCCCTCTCTATATCGGCGTCTGGCAGGGAAAACCCTGCCGTTTGCTGAACCTGGTCGGAAAGGAGAACCCTTCGGGGTTCGTCGCCGAAAACCTTTCGGCCGCCAATCCGCGTCTCTCCATCGATCTGCTGTCTCTGGGCGGAACGGCAAGCCAGATCCTGCATTGGGAAAAGATCAGCCGGAACTGTTCTCTGTGTGGCGGGAAGATGGAGCGAGTGTCCGGTGAATGGGGGAAGAAGTGCCTCTCCTGCGGCTATGCCCATTATCCTCACATCCATCCCTGCGCCATCGTTCTGGTGCGGCGCGCCGGCGAGGTGCTCCTGACCCGGAAGGCCAGCTGGCCGCCGGGGCGTTACAGCCTGGTGGCGGGTTTTCTCGATTTCGGCGAGTGTCTGGAGGAGGCGGCGGCCAGGGAAGTCTTGGAGGAGACGGGGGTGCTGGTGCAAAATATCCGCTACGTGGGAAGTCAGTGCTGGCCTTTTCCAAGTCAGCTCATGGCGGGGTTCATTGCGGACTATGCCGGCGGCGAAGTCGTTGTCGAAGAGAAGGAGCTGGAGGACGCCCGCTGGTTTCCGGTCGACGCCCTGCCGCTCATGCCTCCCCAGCGCAGCATTGCCCGCTACATTCTGGATAACTTTCTATCACTAGGTCCTTGATTTTTCATGCAGGACTACCTCGATGGCGGCACGGAGGGAGCTCAGTCCCTCCTCCAGGGGCTCGATATCCACCTCGATGCGCCGGTCGGGCCTGGTGTGGCGATAAAGGGGATCGTAGTAGAGGACCATCAGGTCCCGCACCAGGGATTCCCATTCGCCCCGATCGAGAAGCTCCAGAAGACGATTGACCACTTCGCCGCCCAGCCTCGCCCGAAGAGCCTTGATCGGACGCACGAAATCCGCGCGGAGCCGGTCAATGGCGGGATACTCCTCGAGGATCACCCGAACCCGGTAATCGATGGAAGCATTGATCCATAGGGATGTCTCCTTCTGCAGGGACTCGTGAACGCGGGGCGGCAGAACCAGGCGGCCGATATGCTTGCTTTCCCCTTCGGCCAGGGCGTAGCCGCTGCGGGGAATCTTGCGCATCTCATCCCACAGCAGAGCCTCGAAAGCCTTCTGCCCCGGCTGTGACGAAAGGCCGAGACCGCCGAAGGCGCTGCCCCGATGATTGGCCAGCCCTTCCAGATCGAGGACGGGATAACCCTCATCCCGCAGCCGCAGCAACAGCCGGGTCTTGCCCACTCCGGTGAGCCCCCGCAGCACCAGCAGCTTTCCCCACTCTCCCCGTTCGAAATACTCGCGAACGCAGGCGCGAAACACCTTGTGTCCGCCGACCAGCTGCCGTGCCGGAATCCCGGCCAGATCGAGAAAGGTGGTCAGGGCATGGCTGCGCATGCCGCCGCGCCAGCAGAAGACGACCACCGGCGGCCGGCGGCCTTGGAGAGCTGTCGTCACCTCCTGCAGCATCGCCGGGATCTTCGGCGCCACCAGCTCCACCCCCAGGCGCTTGGCCACGCCTTTGCCCTCCTGCTTATAGACCGTCCCCACCCGCACCCTCTCCTCATCGTCGAGCAGCGGCACGTTCACGGCGCCGGGTATGGTCGCCTCGGCAAACTCTGCCGGGGTCCGGGCGTCCACAAACAGGGCGCCCCGGTCGCGAAGGGCCAGGGCTTTTTCCAGGTCGATGGTCAGGTGGGGCATGGAGACACTCTTCGCATAAAGGAAATCATCGCACGGTTATACCGGAAAACCGGAACGCGCACAAGGTCTTCCCCCCGAAGGAAAAAAACCAGGGAAGGGTGTTGACAACCTTGGCGGCATCGCGTATTGTTCACTTCCGTTGTCGCGGGGTAGAGCAGTCTGGTAGCTCGTCGGGCTCATAACCCGGAGGTCGGAGGTTCAAATCCTTCCCCCGCAACCAAAGAAATTCAAAGGGACCTGCCGAAAAGCAGGTCCCTTTTTTGTTGGTGCGCCAGGCATGGCGCGTAGCGCCTTGACTGGCGCGGTACCGGTCGTTGTGGTGATGACTGGATTGACTTGGGGGTGAAAGTCCCCTGCGGACGGTGGGGGTGACCTCGCCTCCTACCCGATCCCGAAACCGCCGTTCGTATCTTCATTGTATCCGCGACCCTAACAGACTTGCCGCCTAAATGATAAACAGCCGGAAATTAGCATTGAATAAAAGTCGACGAATCCATTCGCATCATCGGAATCTTACCCCCGAACTATTGAGAATAGGACGAAGTTCACTTATAGATGTGAATCATTGAGCAGTAACAAAATCTAGGAATTCCTCATTAATAAAACGTTGTTTTTTTCTATTGAAATATTCCTCGGTTTCCTTTAGGGTAAAAACCTGGACAATTCTCTCCTACAATATGTGGGAATTGTCAACAAAATCCACTTCTCTTCCGACAAGAGCAAACCCGGAGCAATTCGGGGACGCAGAGCCAAGGGTCCTACGGGGATAGCCTAGCCGCCGAAGCGAGTTGTGCATTTCCTATAACTTACCGTTTAGGGAATCAAACGTCTTTCTTCGGCAGAAGAGAGGCGTTTTTTTATGGCTTGCGAATGGAATTGTCTGAGGAGTTTAAGGTGGCACATAAATGCTGAGAAATGTATTTCTTGCCCTCATTTACGGCTACCTTTTCTATCGCTTTTCGATCTGGGACGTCATCGGGCTGACGTTTGCGATCAGCTTTTTCATGATTGCCATAATAGCTTTTTCATATAAAGACAACACTCGCTTTTCCGGCGAAGAAAAGTAAGGTGATACAAATTCAGTGCCATCTTATCGATAAGGGAGGAACCTGCCCACGGATACCATCCTGGATCTGGGCTATTCACTGACCATTTCGGTCGACTTTTATTTCAAGGAGGAGAAGATGCGGAAAACTGGGAAGAAATTGCTCCTGACAGGGCTGGCAATGGCCTGCCTCCTGCTGGCCGGGTGCGGGGGCGGCGGAAGCAGCAGCAATGATGCTGCCAGTAATGATGTCACAAGCCAAACGGTCTCAGGTGTAGCAGCCGCCGGCGCCCCTCTTGCCGGTTATGTGTCCCTTAAGGACAGCCAGGGTATGCCTGACCCTGCCCTGACCACACTCATCGCCGCAGATGGCAGCTTTACCTTCGATGTCACCGGGCTCACCCCCCCCTTCTACCTGAGGGCCGAAGGCGTTGCCGGCAACACCGGATACGAACTCCATTCAGTGGTCGCGGCCACCGGGCGCGCCAACGTCAACCCCCTCACCGAAGCCCAGGTTAAGGCCGCGACGGGCAAAACCCCCGCCGGTCTCTATGACGATCCTTCCACCGTCGGGATGACCGGCGAGGACATCGACGCCGCCCTGAAAAAGGCTGCGGACGACCTGATGACTTTGCTGCAGCCCCTTCTTGAAGCGTGGGAGGCGCCGACGAACCTTAATCCGATCACTGACGTCTATTTCGCCGACGGCACCGGCCTGGACAAGCTCTTCGACGTCGTCAAGGTGGAGACGACCGGCAGCTCCATCGAAATCATCGATCGCGCCACGACCAGCACACTGGGAACGGCGACCGTCGGGGAAGGCGGCGGCATCACCACTACAGATTCCATTGAGTCGTCCGAGGCCGAGGGGGCCAGTGCCGTTGCGAGCGACCTCGATCAGATCAAAACGTTCCTCGCCCAATGGCTCACCAAGGTGAAGACGGTTTCGACCAATTTCGCCAACGACGAGTACAATACCCAGGAAGAAGCCATCGCCGCCCTCGAAGAGGACTATACGGATGCCGAAACCTTCGGGATCAACAACGGAAAAGACCTCGCGCAGGAGATCGTCGGGAATCTGGAGGATTACGTCTTCTTCAGTGCGATCCAGTCTGTTTCCAATTTCGGAGTCACCAACTACGACAGCGAGACCGGCGTATATCTCGTCAACTTCATCCTCAACCTGCAGCTTAACAGCGGCGCCGTCGGGCAGATGCCTGTTTCCGGAATCGCAGTCGTCAGGGACGATGCGGACGCCTGGAAGATTACAGGCAATGGCTATTACGCCGATGCAGGCGACGATGACCTGGTCAGCTTTGTAACGGAGCGCAACGTATTTGAAGAACAGGTCCACCAGGTTATCGTGATCGATTTCGAGCTGGACGATGACCAGGACGTCTTTTCATCGGCGACGGTCACAGGGCCGGGCCTTCCCCAGGGCGGCCTTCAGTTCTTCTCCAATGAGAATCGGTGGGAACTGAACATGGACGAAAGTCTCATGGCCTGCGCCCGGCCCGGAGCCAACGGTTGCATGGAGCCTGTCTGGAACTCCTATGAACTGACCGATGCCGCGATCGATTCGATGCCCAACATCTGCACCTACACCGTGACATTCAATTTCGAGGGCGGCGGCCAGGAGGTGCATACGGTTACCAAACCCGCCAAGCCCCTGAATAGCACCCAGCTTTCCGCGGCTTATTTCCCGACATTGCATAACCTTTCGCAGTCCCAGTTGACCCTTGAGTACGCGGAATCGAACCTTCTGGGCGATACCACCACCTTCACCTATTCGACCCCTTCGGCATTCACGCCGGTGTATGCCGGTCTTGAGGGCTGGTTTAATTACAGCCAAAATTTCGAATGGAATGAAATTGAAAACTGGCTGGACGGAATCCCTCTGGGCAGCAATCAGTCCCAGGCGATGACCTTGTCTGACCTGCCCGAGGGCGCAAGCCTGAGGTCAGGGGATATCGATATCTACAGCGGGGACACCCTCTGGCGTGAGTACAATACCAACTATAAATTCCGCGGCCAATAGCAAAGCGGTATATCGGGCAGGCGGCGGGGCCACCCCCGCCGCCCTTCCACACCACCGTGCGCACGTTCCGTACACGTCGGTTCATAAGACGCACTGAAATCTCTGAGGTGGTCGACTAGAGAGGCCAGCCCCAGTCTGCAAAAGAAGCATTTGCGAAATGCATTGTTCATGTGCGAGGCTCCTGGATTCCACCAGGGGCCTCGCCTGTTTTCGGCGACTTCCGGGGCCGGATGTTTCCGTGAATCCCCGCCGCATCAGATTCCTGGGCCTATCGGGTTTTTATCCGATCGGCTAGAGTGCCGACCGCAACGGCAAAGGCGCTGGATCTGTTCCAGGAAAGAAGTGCCCGGAAGTTGTCGTAAACCAGGTAGGCCGGCCCGCCGGGACCATCGGGGAGGATCAGCGAAGCCCTGAGATCGCCGCGCCGGGGCAGGGCGCTTCCGTCGCTGCGCCTCACCCCGAGGGCCTGCCAGCGCGAAAGCGGAAGTCTCTTATCCAGGCCGGCCAGGGAGGTGTCGAATTTTTTCGGAAGTTTCACCGGCCGCCCCCAGGTCTGATCGTCTTTCCACCCGGCGCGAGCGAGATAGTTGGCCATCGAAGCCAGGACATCGGGGACGGTGGTCCAGATATCGATGCGACCCTCGCCGGTGGCATCCACTGCAAAGCGGCGATAGGAAGAGGGCATGAACTGGCACTGTCCCATGGCGCCGGCCCAGGAACCGTTCAGGAGTTCCAGGGGGATATGGCCGTCATCGAGGATGTGCAGCGCGTTGATGAGTTCCCTCCTGAAATAATCGGCGCGGCGCCCGTCGTAGGCCAGGGTTGCCAGGGACTGGAGGACCGGAAGTCCTCCGATGTTCGTACCGTAGTTCGACTCTATCCCCCACAGGGCCACGAGGAAGCGCCTCTGCACGCCGTACTCCCGCTCGATCCGCCCCAGCCAGGTCGGATAGTTGGCCATCACTTCGCGCCCGCCGTCGATGCGCTTTTTGTTGGCCCGGGCGGCGACATACTCCTCCAGAGACTGCGTGAACTCCGGCTGACTCCGATCGAGGGCGATCACCCGAGGCAGCGGCGCCTTGACCGTGGCCAGTGCCGTCTCAAGCGTCTCCTGCGATATCCCCGCGGCAGCGGCCTCCACGCGGAGGTTTTCAAGCCAGTCCGAAAAGTCCTTCTCCGGGGCCTTCTCCGCGGTGACGGCCGGCGACCACAGGCAAACGCCTGTCGCAATCAAAACCATGATACGAAAGAGCTTCATGCTCCAACCCCGAAATTGAAAAATCCGGCAAAAAAAAAAAAAACGGCAGAGTCCATCGGCCTGAAGTCCGACACCATTATAACAAAGACCATGCCGGCGGCAGGGAATCTGTCGTATTCGCAAAAACTTGGAGGATGGCGCCATCAAGCAAGGAACAATGCCGCCAGGGCGAGGAGCACGGCTCCGCCGCTGAGGGTCAGGGCGACCAGCAGGGAGCGGCGCAGGGCGGTAGCGGCTTCGGTGAGCCCTTCCACCTGACGGGCCAGGAGGTGGAGACCCTCGGCCTGCTGCGCGAGGTCCTTTTCCAGCTCCTGCAGGCGCGTATCGGGGCCGGCCTGCGGCTGCTTTCCGAGGCGCCTAGCGCTCCGGCGCAGATCGTTGGTCATGGAAAGAATCGTCGGAGCGAGTTTGATCAACTGCACCCAGGGTACCGGCATGGGGACCTCCGTCAAGGGGATTGTTTTCTGTTCATTGTACTTGATATGCCGCCCTGACGAAACCGCTGCCCGTCGCCAGGTGCCGCCCACTGGATGGCCCCAGGCAATAAGTCTGGTAACTTCCAGGATTCTCTTTATAATTAAAAAGAAAGCCGTTTCCATCTTCGTCAGCTCAGGAAGGAGAACTCCGTGTCCAAACAGAGCCGGTTGTCGAGGATCTTCGAGCTGTGCCTCAGCATTGAGCACCGGGCTCTCGCTTTTTATCGGGAACTGGCCTCCGGAACCCGGGACGCGGAGCTGGGCGCCCTCTGGAAGGAGATGGCCAGGGATGAAGAGCAGCATATCGCCTACTGGCGGCAGCTCCTGGAAATGAGCCGGGCCGGCGACGTTCCGGAGCCCCTGGACAAGCCCGAAGAGCTGGAGGCGTTCCTTCTGGACCTTCTCCCGAAAATCGACCAGCTTGCCGCCAGGGTTCTAAAGGACCCTTCTTCCCCCGACGTTCTGGTACTTGCCTTACGGCTTGAATTCCACCTTCTCGATCCCCGCTTCCAGAGCCTCTTTCACTGTCTCTACGACCTCCCCGAACGGCAGAACCCCGAAGAAGAGTATGAAATCCACCTGCGGCGTCTGATGACGGTCCTTAAACGGCATAGCGAAAGCTCTCCCATGCTCGCGCTGTTGATCGAGGCCATCGAGCGGATCTGGAAAATAAACATGGAAGCGATCCATTCCGGCCAGATCGACCATCTGACCGGGCTCCTCAACCGGCGGGGGATCGCCGTCGCCGTGCGTCCCCTCACCTATCTGGCCCGCCGCAACGGCGACCCGGTCGGGGTGATAATGATCGACCTGGATGATTTCAAGAGGATCAACGACACCTTCGGCCACCCTGCCGGAGACAGGGTTCTAGTCATGGTGACGCAGCTGATGCGACGCCGTCTGCGGGCTTCCGACATCATCGGCAGGTATGGAGGTGAAGAATTTCTGGCCGTTCTGACTCCGACAGACCCGCAGCACCTGGCGGAGATTGCCGAGGACCTGCGCCGGGCGGTGGAGGCCAATCCGATCGGCGAAATTCACGCCACGATCAGCATCGGAACGGCTTACGCCGTTTTGCGGGATGATGTGGAAAAGGATTTCGACGAGCTGATCCATCAGGCCGATCAGGCTCTTCTGAAGGCAAAACGCGCCGGCAAGAACCGGGTCGTGAAATGGAGTCCCGGGATCAATAACCAACGGCCTGCCGCCCATGGAACTGACTACTCTCGAACTCTTTAAGAATTTCGCTCTCGCCATTCTGCTCGGCGCTTTGATGGGCCTGGAGCGTGAGCGCTCGGGCGGCCGCTTCGCCGGTATGCGCACCTTTCCGTTGATCTCGCTGACGGGTGCGGTCTCCGCCCTGCTCGGGGATCTGACGGGAAATCACTGGGTCGTGGCCGCGGGACTCATCGGCGTCACTATCCTGGCCGTCACCGGCAACCTGCTGCAGGCCCGCCGGCGGCCTGATCCCGGACTCACCACATCCATCGCAATGCTGATTGCCTTCGGAGTCGGCGCGATGGCCTACTTCGATCAGGCCGCTCCGGCGGTGGCGGTCGCATTCGTCGCCACTGCCATCCTCTATTTCAAGCCTCACCTGCACGCCTTCTCCCACAAGGTGAAGCAGCGCGACCTCTATGCCGTCTTCCAGTTCGGCCTCGTCACCTTCATCATCCTCCCCGTCTTGCCCAACCGCAACTACGGGCCCTTCGATTCCCTCAACCCTCAGCACATCTGGCTGATGGTCGTCCTCATCTCGGGACTCAGCCTGTGTGCCTACGTTGTGCTGAAACTGGTCAGCGGCCGATGGGGGGGGCCGCTGATCGGCCTTCTCGGCGGACTGGTTTCGAGCACCGCCACCACTCTGGCCTTCGGCCGCAAGGCCCGGCAGGACCCGGGGCTCTCCCGCACGGCCGCGGTTGTGGTGATCCTGGCTTCGACGGTTCTGATGGTGCGGGTAGTGGTGGAAGTGGCTGTGGTCAATCCGGCGCTGCTTCGTCACCTCTGGCTTCCGTCCCTTCTGATGTTCCTGGCCGGGCTGGCGGTGGCCGCCCTGGTCTGGCGCAGAACGGAAAAAGAGAGGGAAATGGCCCCGGAAACGAAAAACCCCGCGGAGCTGACGGGAGCCGTGGCCTTCGGTCTGCTCTACGGGGTCGTCCTGCTGGCCGTTTCGGCGGGAATGCACTACTTCGGCAGGGAAGGAGTCTATGTGGTGAGTCTTATTTCGGGGCTCACGGACGTGGACGCCATCACCCTCTCCAATGCCCGGTTGGCCGGAACGGGGGTGCTGGAGCCTCTCCAGGCCCGCAACGCCATTGTCATTGCTGTTATCGCCAATCTCGCCTTCAAGCTGGCCGCGGTCCGGATCATCGGGACCGCCCCCCTCGCCCGCTGGACCGCCCTGGGTTTCGCTGCCATCGCCCTGGCCGGCATGGCCTCGCTGCTCATCTGAGCCCCGCCACTCGGATCAGCCAGACGAAAAGGTCGCCGACGATGCTGACCAGGTAGACCAGCTGCACCCAGGGCACCGGCATGGAGACCTCCGTCATAAGCTATGGTTCTTTCCGTTTTTCCTGATGTTCCGTTCGGAACGAAACCGATGGCCGCCGGCCTGATTCCTTTTATTGATCAATTACTTGCATTTCACACCGACATGGGTTATTCTTGTATTCGGTTTTTCGGCCTGCGATCAGGAGTTTGTGGATGAGAATCATTTTTTCGTTACTGGGGGGGCTTCTTCTCCAGGCAACCACGGCCTTTGCCACCGGGACACCTGCTCTGCCCGGTTATGCGCTCGATCCTTCTCTCAGCGCGAAATGCCACTCCTCCCCCACCGCCGCAAAAGAATCCCAATTCCCCCTCCGCTTCCAGGCCGATGACAAATCTGCCGCCCTTCATCTCTTGACGGAAATCCCTTTTTCCCCCTATCTAAGTGCCAGCCGAGAAGCCGGACCCGAGGAAGAGGGAACCCCTTCGGGCGATTTCAACCCGGAAAGCCAGTACTCTCCCTCCCTGGACGACTATCATCTGGAGGCGGGATTTGCCTGTCCGCTCAACGACAGCACCAGACTCAAGGTCGGCTACCGCTTTGCCGAACCGATGCCGAACATGATGGACCAGGTGCCGACTACTCTCCAGGAGCAAGCCGACGACCTGCGCATCTCCCTGGATTTCAAACTGCCCTTCTGACCTTTTAAATTCTCAACCGTTGCTGTTGCGCCACCTCCGGCTGCCGGCAGCCTATTTCCAGCCGTACTCTGGGCAAAGTCGAAAACGGAAAAGGAACGGGTCCCCCGAAACGAAGAACCCCACGGAATTGGCCGGGGCCGTCGCCTTCGGTCTGTTCCACGGGGTCGTTCTGACGGCCGTTTCGGCCGGCATGTACTGTTTCGGCTGTGAAGGGGGGGACATGGTGAATCTGATCTCCGGCCTCACCGACGCGGCCATCGCCTTGGCCGGACTCACGGCGCTTCTCATCTGAACCCCGCCACCCCGAGAAAGTTCCCCAGCAGCCTCCGGGCAAACCGTTTGCAGGTCTCTTCCTGCCGTCGGAAGTATTCCACCGCTTCGCGTCCGGCTCCGGTTCGGCGGCTCCAGTCGGCTGCGATCTCCACGTTCACCTCGGGATGGAACTGCAGGCCCCAGGCAAGGGCGCCGAAGCGGAAAGCCTGTCCGGGGCAGGCCGGCGAAGAGGCCAGGTGCACTGCTCCGGCCGGAAGATCGAAGCTGTCGCCGTGCCACTGGAAGACGGGAAATATCCCGGGGAGGCCCGCGAAGAGGGGATCGTCGGGGGCAGCCTCGGTGAGGCTGACGTCGCACACCCCCCGCTCCCCCCGGCTGCCGGAGCGGACCTCCGCGCCCAGGGCGGAGGCCAGCAGCTGTCCCCCCAGACAGATCCCCAGAAGGGGCTTTTCCCTGCGGGCGGCATCGGCCATGAACACCTTGAGGAGATCGAGGAAGGGATACCGGGCCGCGTCGCGCACCCCCATGAAGCCCCCCAGAACGATGCACGAAGATGCCTCTCCGGGCGCCGGAAGCGTTTCTCCCGAATCGAGGCGCACCGTCCGGAAGGCGGCGCCCCGCTCCCGCAGGAGGTCGTCCAGGATGCCGGGGGGTACGTGCGGGTCGTTCTGGATCAGGTGGAGCATGATTTTTCTCCGGTCACCAGGTTGGATGAAGAGCAGAAGCAGATGGCAGAAAAGCAATCTCACGCGAAGACGCGAAATGGATCAAAATCAAAAATTCTATTGTTATGAATTTCTTCGCGTTCTTCTCGGCTTCGCGTGAAACCGTCTTTGGTCAGTACAACCGCCTGAAAGCCGAGGCTTTGATGATGGCGTAGATCTTTTCTCCGACCCTCAGGTTGAGCTCATCGGCCGCTTTTTTCATCACCTGGGCGACCAGCCTTTCGCCGCCGCAGTCGAGTTCCACCCCGGTGCGGTTCTTCAGGTCGAAGCACGAGGTCACCGTGCAGGGGAGGAGGTTGCGCGCGCTGAGCGCCTCGGGACGTCCCTTGAAGAGCATGATGTCCTTCGAGGAGAGTTCGAACACCGACTCCCCCTTTCCCCCCGCCCACATGAGCAGCCGTCCCCCTCCCCAGGGGTAAACGTAAAGCCCGTCCTCAAGCCGGGGGTCGGAGAGCCGCAGCAGGTTGATGTAGCCCGCCCTGGTCCAGCCCATCCGTTTGCGGGCCAGTTCGTCGGGGGTGGAATGGTCGGATACCTTCCCTCTGTGGAGAACGATCACCTCATCGGCCAGCAGCTGCATCTCGTTCATGGAATGGGAAATGAGCAGGAAGGGGATGTCGAACTGCTCGAAGACCGCGCGCAGATAAGGGATGATCTGGTATTTGAGCCCTTCATCCAGTGCGGAGAGGGGCTCGTCCATGAGAAGCAGGCGGGGACTGGCCAGAACGGCCCGTCCGAGGGCGACCCGCTGCCTCTCGCCGCCGGAGAGGGTCTCGGCGCTGCGCTCCAGCAGATCCCCCAGATCCAGGGCTTCGATCAGCGCTTCGGGATCGACCTTGCGCCGGGACGCCGGGGTGCGCCGGTATCCGTACAGGAGATTTCGACGGACGCTGAGGTGGGGGAAAAGATGGCCGTTCTGGAAGACGACGGAGATGCGCCGCTGTTCCGGGGGTGCCGAGATTCTCTTTTCGGAGCTGTAGAGGATCTCCCCGTCCAGCTCGATGACGCCGCGGTCGGGAGGGGTCAGGCCGGCGAGCATGTGCACCAGGGTCGACTTGCCGCTTCCCGAACGGCCGAAGACACCGAGCCGGTTGCCTTCGGTGGCGAAATCGACAGCCAGGTCGAAGTCCTTGTACCTTTTCTCCAGAGAGACCGAAAGCTTCACTGCGCGCGCCTCCCGTTGAACCTCTTCACCAGCGCCTCGTTGAGCAGCAGCACGGCAAAGGAGAGAACGATGGAAACCAGGCACAGCGAAAGAGCCATGCGGTCGCCTCCGGGGGTATTGGTGTAATCGTAGATGGCCAGAGGAATCGTCTGGGTCATCCCGGGAATGTTCCCGGCGACGATGATGGTGGCGCCGAATTCTCCCAAGCTGCGGGCGAACATGAGAGTCGCCCCCGCCAGTACCGAGCGCAGCGAAAGCGGCAGGATAATGGTGAAGAGGGTGTCGGGCCAGCGCGCCCCCAGAGTGCGTGAGGCATCGATCAGTCTGGGGTCGATCCCCTCCAGGCCGAGGCGGATGGAGCGGACCAGAAGGGGAAAGCCGACCACCACCGAGGCTGCCACCGCCGCCCACCAGGTGAAGACGATGCGGATTCCCGGCCACTCGGCGAGAAGCGAGCCGAGCCAGCCTTTCTCACCCAGGGTCAGCAGAAGAAGATAGCCGACCACCACCGGCGGCAGAACCAGGGGCAGATTGATGATCCCGTCGACCACCGCCTTGGCGCGCATGCGGGTGCAGACCAGCAGGTAGGCGGCGGCAAAGCCGAAAGGGAGCGACACCACGGTGGCGGTGACGGCCACCCTGGCCGAGAGGGCGATCGCCTGATAGTCGGAAGGGGAAAATTCGATCATAGGTATGGGCCGCTACTCCGCAAGAAAGCCATGCCGCTCCAGGAGTACGCGGGCTCTCGGGGACTGGAGAAAACGGTAGAATTCGACGGCCTCGCCCCTGTCGGCCCCGGCCGCGGTCAGGGCCATGGGGTAAATCACCCCGGGGTAGCTCTCCGGCGGCGGTTCGAAATGAATTTTTACCTGCGGAGAGAGAAGGGCGTCCGTGCGGTAGACGAAGGCCCCATCCACCTCGCCCCGGTCGGCATACATGAGAGCCTGCCGCACATCCTTTGCGAGCACAAGCTTTCCCGCATCCAGCAGATGTTCGTAAATCCCCGCGCTCCTCAAAGCCGCCTCCGCGTATCGGCCGGCCGGGACGCTTCCGGGACTGCCGATGGCGATTCGCCGCAAACGGGTCAGATCGGAAATGGAGGCGATCCGAAGATCCGGCGCGCCGGCGAATACCAGCACATTGCGGGCGAAGAGCCGGACGCTTTCCGGCTCGATGAAGCCTTCATCCGTCAGATAGTCGATCCACCGGGGATCGGCCGACAGGAAGATGTCGGCCGGAGCGCCGTTGGCGATCTGCTTGGCCAGGGTTCCGGAACCGGCAAAATTCCTGATCACCTTGATGTCCGGCCGGCTTTCGGCATGGAGATCGCCGATCTCTCTGATCACGTCCGTGAGGCTGGCCGCGGCGAACACCCGGACTTCACCGGCTGCCGCCGGGAGGGGGAGAAGAAGCAGAAAGGATAGGACCAATCGCAGGAGCATGACAACTCAACTCACAGGGTAAAATAGCATACAGGTTAGCATATGTTCCAATGAAGTGACACTATCTTCTTTCCGTGCCGTCTGCTCACCGCTGAATCCATGCTGCTCATAATAAGGGCAGTTCGCAATGGCGATACCCGGGCAAAGCGTCTCCTCAGCACAGCCGACGAAAACGGGAAAAGGGAACTTCCCTGCTGTTGCATAAGGGATGCCGATGAGGGCCGGCCCGGTTGACCGTGTTTCCGGTTCGCGGGCAATGGAGAAGCAACTTGTTATTTGCCAAATTGATTCGGGACGACTAGAATAAACCCCATTCAGATCGATCAGACAGGAGGATAAAAAACATGCTGTTCGTCATTCACTGTGTCGACAAAGAGGGGCGCCTGCAGGTGCGCATGGATAACCGCCCGGCCCATATCGAGTATTTGAAAAGTTATGGAGACAAACTCCATGCAGCCGGACCGACCCTGACCGAGGACGGAAGCATGAACGGCTCCGTGGTGATTCTCGACCTGGAAGACCGTGCCGCCGCCGAGGCCTTTGCCGCCGGCGATCCCTACAACCAGGCGGGACTGTTCGAGCGTGTCACCATATCCGCCTGGAAAAAGGTCCTCCCGTAGCAGGCTGATGAAAAACGCCCATCTGCG
>NZ_KI421412.1:135050-199158 GCF_000472285.1 Desulfuromonas sp. TF | reverse complement strand
CTTCGTCAACGACGTACCTTCCGGTACGCCTTATTCCTCAGGATTTCAGCCGCCTTGCATCTGGACATTTTTGATCAGTCTGGGAAAAGTACTTTTTAAACCTGCCAAGGGGGACCGGCTCCCGCAGGGTGCCCGTCCCCCTATTTCCAAATCCTTCGCGCTATCGCGCCGCCAGATCCTCCGGCCGGACCCGCCAGTGCTCCTCCGGTCCCTTTCTCATCCTGCCGGCACTGTATCAAAGGACGATTGACTGTCAAATTAAGGAGATGGGCGAAAAATGCCCCTTGCGTCGACTCCCGTTTGAGCTTAACTTAACGTTGAGTATACAATCGGCTCCGGATGCCGGAGCCGCTTCCATTTTTACCTCCTTAAATCGAAGGACTCATGAAGAAGCGAATCTTCCTCTCCCTGCTGGGCGTCATTGCGGTGGTCGCGATCCTCGGCGGGATCAAGGCGCTGCAGATCGGCAGGATGATCGAAGCGGGAGAGAGCTTTGTCCCGCCTCCCGAAACCGTGACCACTGCCGAAGTGCGGACTGAATCGTGGGAATCGTTGTTGACCGCCGTGGGATCTCTCGAAGCGGTCCAGGGAGTGACAGTATCGGCGGAGCTGCCGGGCAAAGTCGTGAAGCTCGGCTTCGAGTCGGGCGAGATGGCCGCCCGAGGCGACATCCTGCTGGAGCAGGACACCTCCTCGGAGAGAGCCCGGTTGCCGGGAGCGGAAGCCGCCGTCGCGCTGGCGAAGAACAATTTCAGACGAGCGGGCGAGCTTCTGAGGGAGAAATTCATCTCCCAGGCCGAATACGACAGAGCTGAATCGGAATACCGGGTGGCCGTCGCCGCGGCCGACGAGATTCGCGCCACCATTGCCAAGAAAACTATCCGGGCGCCCTTCGCAGGCCGGCTCGGCATCCGCCTGGTCAATCTCGGAGAGATTCTCCAGGAAGGGGATGATATCGTCTCGCTGCAGGCCCTCAACCCGATTTTCGCCAACTTTCTTCTCCCCCAGCAGCAACTGGGGCGGATCGGAATAGGTCTTCCCGTGCGGGTGACCACCGATGCCCTCCCCGGCGAGACGATCGAGGGGCGGATCACCGCGATCAACCCCCAGGTCGATGCCGCCACCCGCAACATCCGCGTTCAGGCCACGGCGGACAATCCCGGCGAGCGGCTGCGCCCCGGCATGTTCGCAAACGTGGCGGTAGTACTGCCCCAACAAAGCGAGGTATTGACCATCCCGGCCACGGCGGTGCTGTACGCTCCCTACAGCGATTCGGTCTTCGTTGTCGAGGAAAAGAAAGATGAGGAGACCGGCGAGACGGCACTGGTGCTGCGCCAGCAGCTGGTGCGGCTGGGAGAGAAACAGGGAGATTTCGTCGCGGTGCTTTCAGGGCTGAAAGAGGGGGAATACGTCGTGAGCACCGGAGCGTTCAAGCTGCGCAACGGCCAGTCCGTCGTCGTCGACAACACCCTGGAGCCGGAGTTCAAGCACCAGCCCACTCCAGAGAACGAATGAAAATCACCGACCTTTTCATACGCCGTCCCGTTCTCGCTCTGGTGGTCAACCTGGTCATCATCATCGCCGGTCTGCAGGCGATTCGCACCCTCAATGTGCGCCAGTACCCCACCAGCGAAAACGCTTCGGTCACCGTCACCACCGTTTACGTCGGCGCCAGCGCCGACCTGGTGCGCGGCTTCATCACCACCCCCCTGGAGCGGGCCATCGCCGCCGCCGACGGCATCGATTACATCGAGTCTCAGAGTGCCTTGGGCCTGTCGACCATCAAGGTCCGCCTGAAGCTCAACTACGATTCGACCAAGGCACTGGCGGAGATCAGCTCCAAGGTCGACCAGGTCCGGGCCGATCTCCCTCCCGAGGCCGAGGTGCCGATCATCAACATCGAATCGGCCGACAGCGAGTTCGCCTCGGCCTATCTCAGCTTCAGCTCCGACATCCTCCGACAGAACGAAATCACCGATTATCTCGTGCGCATCGTGCAGCCGCGCCTATCGGCCCTGGAAGGGGTGCAGCGCGCCGATATCCTCGGCGCCCGGACCTTCGCCATGCGCATCTGGCTCAAACCCGAACGCATGGCGGCCATGGGCGTCAGCCCGGCGCAGGTGCGCCGGGCGCTGGCCGCCAACAACTTCCTCTCCGCGGTCGGCCGGAGCAAGGGATCCCTGATCCAGGTCAACCTGACCGCCGACACCAACCTGAGCGATCCTCGCGACTTCGAGCGCCTGGTCGTTCGCGAAGAGAACGGGGCCATCGTGCGGCTTGGGGACATCGCCGAGGTCGTCCTGGGCGCGGAGGACTACGACGCGGAGGTGCGCTTCTCCGGCCAGACAGCGGTTTTCATGGGCATCTGGCCTCTGCCCAACGCCAACGCCCTCGATGTGATCAAGCGCGTGCGCACCGAGATGGCGGCCATCCAGAAGGACCTTCCCGGCGGTCTGGAGGCGCGCGTCGCCTACGACGCCACCGAGTACATCGACAACGCCATTCACGAGGTGCTCAAGACTCTGAGCGAGACCCTGCTCATCGTCGTTATCGTCATCTTCCTCTTTCTGGGCTCTTTCCGCTCCGTCTTCGTCCCGGTGGTGGCGATCCCCCTGTCGCTGATCGGCGCGGTCTTCCTGATGCAGGCTTTCGGCTTCACCGTCAACCTGCTCACCCTGCTGGCCATCGTCCTCTCCGTGGGTCTGGTGGTCGACGACGCCATCGTGGTGGTGGAGAACGTCGAGCGCCATCTGAGCGAGGGGCGCTCACCCCTCGACGCCGCCCTGCTCGGCGCCCGGGAACTGATCGGGCCGATCATCGCCATGACCGTCACCCTGGCGGCGGTCTACCTCCCCATCGGCCTGCAGGGGGGGCTCACCGGCTCGCTCTTCCGCGAATTCGCCTTCACCCTGGCCGGGGCGGTGACCATCTCCGGGATCGTCGCCCTGACCCTGTCGCCGGTCATGTCGGCCAAACTGCTCAAACCGGGGATCGAGGAGCACGGGCTGGCCGGAAGGATCGCCCGCGACTTCCGGCGCCTGCGCGGCGTCTATGGCCGCCTCCTCGACGGAACACTCCGTTTCCGTCCTGCCGTTTACCTGGTATGGATTGCCGTCTCCCTGCTCACCGTTCCCATGTTCATCATGTCCCCCAGGGAACTGGCCCCCACCGAGGACCAGGGAGTCATCTTCGGCATCCTCGACGCGGCGGCCAATTCGACTCTCGACCAGACCAGCCGCTACGCCGCGGCGGCCAACCGGGCCTTTCTCAGCGTACCGGAGACCGAATTCACCTTCCAGATCACCTTCCCCTCTTCGGGCTTCGGCGGCCTGGTCACCGAACCCTGGGACGAACGCGAGCGCACCATCTTCGACATCCTTCCCGAAGTACAGCAGAAGCTCTCCGCCATCCCCGGCATCCGGATGTTCCCGGTGACGCCGCCGGCGCTCCCCGGTGGGGGACAGTTCCCGGTGGAGTTCGTCCTCGCCTCCACGGCGGAAACCGACCGTATCCTGCAATTTGCCGAGCAGATCCAGTTCCAGGCGATGCAGAGCGGAATGTTCGCCTTCCCGCCGCTGATCGACGTCAAGATCGACCAGCCGCAGGCGGAGTTCGTCATTGACCGCGACAAGGTGGCCGATCTCGGCCTGGACCTGGAGCAGGTCGGCTCCGACCTCGGCGCGATGGTCGGCGGCGATTTCGTCAACCGCTTCGACATCGCCGGCAGAAGCTACAAGGTCATCCCGCAGATTCAGCGGACGGACCGCCTCAACCCGGACCAGCTCCGCAGCATCTATATCACCGGGCCTGAAAACGAGCTGATCCCCCTCTCCACCGTCGCCACCATCCGCAACACCGTCGTGCCGCGCTCCCTCAACCGCTTTCAGCAGCTCAATGCGGTGAAGATCAGCGGGGTGGCCGTGCGCCCCCTCGACGAGGCCCTGAATTTCCTGGAGGAGGCCGCCGCCGAAGTCCTCCCCGACGGCTACGTGATCGACTATACGGGGGAGTCCCGGCAGCTGCGGACCGAGGGGAACAAGTTCCTCCCCGCATTCACCCTGGCCATCATTCTTATCTTCCTGGTCCTGGCGGCCCAGTTCAACAGCTTCCGAGACCCCTTCGTCATCCTCGCCGGATCGGTTCCCCTGGCGATGTTCGGCGCCCTCCTTTTCACCTTCCTGAAGATCCCGGACCCGAGCG
The DNA here is from genome assembly GCF_000472285.1 of Desulfuromonas sp. TF. NCBI lineage: Bacteria > Pseudomonadati > Thermodesulfobacteriota > Desulfuromonadia > Desulfuromonadales > Desulfuromonadaceae > Desulfuromonas > Desulfuromonas sp. TF. The sequence continues at coordinate 194,958 of NZ_KI421412.1, read as the reverse complement.
TCCCCTTCTGGACCCAAGGGTGGACGACCACTCTCAACATCTACTCGCAGGTTGGACTGGTGACCCTGGTCGGGCTGGTGTCGAAGAACGGCATCCTGATCGTCGAGTTCGCCAACCAGCTCCAGCTGCGGGGCCATGCCAAGCTGGAAGCGGTGCGGGAGGCCTCCATGACGCGCCTGCGCCCCATCCTCATGACCAGCGCCGCCACCATCGCCGGCCACTTCCCCCTCACCCTGGTGACCGGCGCCGGTGCCGAGGCCCGGAACTCCATCGGTCTCGTGCTGGTCGGAGGCATGGCCGTCGGCACCCTCTTCACCCTCTTCGTCATCCCGTCGATCTACATGCTGGTGGCCCGGGATCATTCGAAGGACCGGGGGCGGGAAGCGGCGGGGGCGGCTGTGGAAGCGGAAGCCTGAGACCACTGCAGGCCGGGATTAGGCGCAGCCGTTCCCGGCATGTTCTCTGATGCACCTGCTACGGTGGTTTGGCGGGAGGATGATCCGGTTTCCAGAAAAAGATCGGGGAAGAGAGGCAAACCCGGGGGTCTCGCCCCCCGACGGCGACATACTCTTTTACAGGCCTAAAAGAGTATGCAGAAAAGGGCCTGCCACTGGCGTGGAGCACGCCTACGCCGATCTTTAGAGTCATCAACATCAGCTTTGCCGTTGACTGCGGCGTGCTTATCCTCACCGGTGCTAAACGGAAACCTCGCGCAATGGGTCTCCAACGTCGAGTTACTCCCCGGCAGTGCAGTTCCCATTTCGGTGAAAACCTCGCGCCCGAGGGGGCCGGAAGAGATCAGGCCCCCGTCTTTCATGCTCCACGCCAGTGGCCGCCGTTTCTTTGCTTCCTTTCTTTTCGGCGGGATAAAAAGAAAGGAAGGCGGGGATCTCCCGGGCTCTCAGGCGCTTCGGGCATCCCCGCAGGGACGGGCTCTGCGGCTCGAGGAAGACATGAGGCATTGGGGGGGGCAGCGTCTGCGATCTTGATTTCTGGTCCGAAGATGCCAACACCGAAACCCGGGGGTCTCGCCCCCCGACGGCGAAATACTCTTTTACTGGCCTAAAAGAGTATTCAGAAAAGGGCCTGCCACTGGCGTGGAGCACTATTTTGCCAATCTCCGGGATCATCAACGATGGCGCTGCGAATAATCGCGACATGCCTCTCTGCACCGGTTTTGAACGGAGACCTCGCACAATGGTTCACCGGCATCAATGGCCGCACTGGCAGCGGAGTTCCCGTTTTGAGTGAAAAACCCGTACGCGAGGGACCGGATGCCAAAAGGGTGGTCAGGTATCCAGGAAGAGATCGGGGAAGAGGGGCTCGCCCGGCTGGACGGCGTACCGATCGAGATCGGTGATCCCATCCTCGGCCAGTACCTCGTCGTCGATGAAGAAGTTGCCGGTGCACTGGCGGCTGTCGCGGGTGAGGATGGCGTGGGCGGCGTCGGCGAGGATTTCGGGGGTGCGGCACTGCTCGGGTTTGACGGCGCCGCCGAGCATGGCGAGGGCGGCGGTGGCGATGACGGTGCGGGGCCAGAGGGCGTTGACGGCGATTCCGGCCGGGCGGAATTCTTCCGCCATTCCCAGTACGCATAGGCTCATCCCGTACTTGGACATGGTGTAGGCGACATGGTCCCGGAACCAGCGGGGGTTCATGTTCAGCGGCGGGGAGAGGTTGAGGATGTGGGGGTTGGCGGCCCTTTCCAGGTGGGGTAGGCAGGCCTGCGAGCAGGCGAAGGTGCCGCGCACGTTGACCCCGAACATCAGGTCGAAGCGCTTGAGGGGGGTTTCGCGGGTGCCGGTCAGGGAGATGGCGCTGGCGTTGTTGACGAGGATGTCGATCCCGCCGAAGGCCTCCACCCCCTTCTCGACGGCGTGCCGGATCTGCTCCTCGTCGCGGATGTCGGTCTGCACCGGCAGGGCTCGCCCGCCGGCGGCTTCGATCTCCTCGGCGGCTGAATAGATCGTGCCGGGGAGGCGGTCGCGGGAGCGCACCGATTTGGCGGCGATGACGATGTTGGCGCCGTCGGCGGCTGCCCGCAGGGCGATGGCCTTGCCGACGCCCCGGCTGGCGCCGGTGATGAAGAGGGTTTTGCCTTGGAGGGAGGACATGGGGGGCTCCTTTCGGAAGCTGAGGGGAAAAGTATATCCTAAATCAACATCCCTATCAGCTTCCGGAGAGGTCCGGCACACCGGCCGCATCGAGAATATCCTTGAATCGCCTGGCCTGACCGGCGCTCATGACGCCCTCGGGGACGAAGAAGAAGGCGCTCCGGTCGTGATAGAGCAGGAAACCGGGAGCCCGTTTCCGGTAACCTACGAAATTATTCCAGGGCTGGCGGTAACCGGACGTCCCGCTGCGCACCGAGAGCTCGTCCTGCGAAATCGCCACGGTCAGCTCTTCGCCGAAGAAGGGGTGACGGCAGGCTGTACGCAGGGATTTGGCGACCAGCAGGTGTTTTGACAAAACAGCGAACAGGCCGGTGGCAAGAAGCAGCGAGGCGATGACGGGCGAGTGATAGAACCCGCCGAAACCGAGCGCGCCGATCATGATGCAGAGTACGCCCCACAGGTAGCGCATTTTGAGCGTGGGGTTGCTGCTGAAATGGGCATCCAGGAACTGTTGCCAGAGTTCCCTGGTGAGGCGGTAGTTGAGGATGATGATTGTTTCGGACATGGGGGATGCTTTTTGGTGAGAGTTGGAGTAGATGGAGGGTTCGGGGCGGTGTGCGACGGGGAGAGTGTGTTCTGGTTCCCTGTTGCCCCTGTGCTTACAGGGTTATTTTTGATGCCGAAAATCGGCGTGTAAGGGTTATAACGCAAAAAAATCGCCCCTGCCGGCACATCACCGGCAAAGGCGGTTCAAATCTGTCTTCCCTCTCTCAATCTCATCCCATCCCCAATGCACAATGCAAATAAAGCCAGAGGTTACAATTTATCCATAAAGAGTGTCAAAGAAATTCGCCGGTCCCGGCCGGCGGCCGGGTGACTTTCTTTGCTGGTCCAAAGAAAGTCACCAAAGAAAGGACCCTGCCACTGGCGTGGAGCACTCCTGTGCCGATCTCCGGGGTCATTAACAACGCGCCGCAGATCACCACAGCACACTTATCGGCACCGGCTGTAAACGGGGACCTCTCGCAATGGTTCACCGACCTCATGTCTGCACCTCGCGTGCAGGCATCGAAAGCACAGCGAGTTTATCACTGTCAGAATTACCGCCTGTGAGACTCATCGACCCTTTCCTATAGTGCCCAACGAGTCTGGGAATTCAGTGGGGACGCTGGTGACTTGGAGCTGGTGACTTGTTGACTTCCGATCGACCGCGTATCATTCCCAATATCCCTCCCCACCTTCAGCCCCAATGGCCAGAAGCACCCGCCTTCGCCAAGGCTTCGGCGGGCATGAGCCGAGGAGATCTTAGGGATTCGAACCGCTCAATCCTATAACGCAAAAAACCGCCCCTGCCGCATATCACCGGCAAAGGCGGTTCAAAATTCTCACTTCCCTCTCTTTCGACCTCAGCACAGCCCCCATGTCCAATGCAAATAAAGCCAGAGGGTACAATTTATCCATAAAGAGTGTCAAAGAAAAAACAGGCACATCAAGACCCGGGGGTTGCGCCCCTGACGGCGCCGTCCTCTTTTACTGGCCTAAGAGAGAGTATGCAGAAAAGGGCCTGCCACTGGCGTGGAGCATGTCTGCGCCGATCGTTGTGGTTATCAACGAGAGAGCTGCGGATTACTACCGCTTGCTTATCCGCACCGGTGTCAGACGGGAGCTTCTCGCAATGGGTCTCCAACATCGAGGCTCGCACTGGCGGTGCAGTTCCCGTTTTCAGAAAAAATTCCCGCTCCTGAGGGGGGCGGAAAAGATCAGGCCCCTCTTCGCTGCCACGAAGCAACGACCTGGTCAATGGCAGCGGCTTACTTACCGTGCAGATGGTGGTCGGAAAAGAAATCGCTACGCCAAATGCAAACGAGTTCGGCATGGAAAAAGCTTGTTCTCTTGTGTTTCTGCGGTAGAATCGGTGGATCGTTTCTCATCTCCAAAACCCCTCGAAAGACAAGCGGCGAATGCACGAACTCGGAATCACACAGAGCATCATCGAAATCGCCGAAAGGCACGCCATGGAGGGCGGCGCCCGGAAAGTTCTGTCCCTGACCGTCGAAATAGGCGAGCTCTCGGGGGTCGTTCCCGAAGCGGTCGAATTCGCCTTCGAAGCCTGCTCCCGGGGGACCCTGCTGGAAGAAAGCAAGCTGATCATCGAAAGCATCCCGGGCCGCGCCCGATGCGGCGACTGCCGCCGAGAGACCGGTATCGACCGCTACAGCTTCGCCTGCCCGTCCTGCGACGCTTTCGCCCTGGAAATCCTGCAGGGCGAGGAGCTGCGCATCAAGGAAATGGAGGTCGACTAGACATGTGCACCGACTGCGGCTGCGAGCCCGCGCAGCATCACCATCACGATCATGACCACGGTCATTCCCACGGTCATGGTCACCACGAGCACGAGCACGGGCACGACGCCGGCGCTAAAACGATCCGCATCGAGGAGGACATTCTCGGCAAGAACAACCGGCTGGCCGCGGGCAACCGGGCGCTCTTCTCCGAGAAGGGGCTCTTCGTCCTCAACCTGGTCAGCTCCCCCGGCTCGGGAAAGACGTCGATCCTGGAGCGGACCCTCACCGACCTCGGCGGCCGGCACTCCTTCGCCGTTCTGGAAGGGGACCAGCAGACCTCCAACGATGCCGAGCGCATCGCCGCCACGGGGGTGCCGGTGCGGCAGATCAACACCGGCGCCGGCTGCCACCTGGACGCCCACATGGTCGGCCACGGCGTGGAGCATTTCGATCTCGACGCCGCCGACCTGCTGATGATCGAGAACGTCGGCAACCTGGTCTGCCCCGCCTCCTTCGACCTGGGCGAGGACCACAAGGTCGCCGTCCTTTCCGTCACCGAGGGAGAGGACAAGCCGGTCAAGTACCCCAACATGTTTCACGCCGCCGACGTGATGCTGATCAACAAGATCGACCTGCTCCCCTACCTGCGCTTCGACATGGAGAAATGCAAGGACTTCGCCCGCCGGGTCAATCCGGGCATCCGCATCTTCGAGCTCTCCTGCCACAGCGGCGAGGGGATGGACGCCTGGTATGAGTGGCTGGCTGAGGGAGTGAAAAGAAAAGGACGGTGATTGGTAACTGGTGATCAGTGATTAGTAACTGGTGATCAGTGATCCGTGATCAGTGATCCGTTAGAGCTTTTACCGATCACCGATCACTGATCACCGATCACTGATCACCGATTTCCAAAGGGAGCTTGCGATGTGTCTAGGCGTACCTATGCAGGTGATGAGCATTGACGGGGAGACGGCGGTCTGCGAGATCGACGGCGTCCGGAGGGAGGCGAGTCTGATGATGGTCGACGGCGTGTCCGTGGGGGATTTCGTCATCATCCACGCCGGGTTCGCCATCGAGAAGCTGGACGAGGAGAACGCCCGGGAGACCCTGCAGATCTTCCGAGAGCTGTTAGCCCGGGGGGCAATGCCGGAATGACATATACTAGAGAATTCCGTAACCCCGATGTCGCCAAACACCTCCTCGAAAGGATTGCCGATACCGTCCGGGATCACGCCGGCTCCATGACCTTCATGGAAGTCTGCGGGACCCACACCATGGCCATCTATCAGCACGGCATCCGCAGCCTGCTGCCGGAGAAGATCCGGCTGATCTCCGGCCCCGGCTGCCCGGTCTGCGTCACTCCCGTGGACTACGTCGATCATGCCGTGGCCCTCGCCCGCCGCCCCGGCACCGTCATCGCCACCTTCGGGGACATGGTGCGGGTTCCCGGCTCGACGAGCAGCCTGGTGAACGAGCAGGCCGCCGGCGCCGACGTGCGCATCGTCTACTCCCCCCTTGATGCCGTCGCCCTGGCGGCGAAGCATCCGGACAGGTCGGTGGTTTTTCTCGGCGTCGGCTTCGAGACGACTGCTCCGACGATCGCCGGCTCGGTCATCGAGGCGCAGCGGCGAGGGCTGGACAACTATTTCGTCCTCTGCGCCCACAAGACCATCCCCGGCCCCATGGCCATCCTCGCCGACGACCCCGGGCTGCAGGTCGACGGCTATCTCTGCCCCGCCCACGTCAGCGCCATCATCGGCGCGGAGGCGTACGAGCCTCTCGCCCGCGACCACAAGGTCCCCTCTGTCGTGACCGGCTTCGAGCCCCTGGACATGCTGCAGGGGGTGGAGATGCTCGCCCGGCAGGTCGTCGCCGGAGAGGCGAAGGTGGAGATTCAGTACAGCCGGGTGGTCAAGGCGGGAGGGAACCCCAAGGCCCGCGAGGTCCTCTACCGGGTCTTCGAGCCCTGCGACGCCCGCTGGCGAGGCATCGGCGTCATCCCCGGCAGCGGCCTGGGCCTGCGCCCGGAATACGCCGCCTTCGACGCCGCAACCCGCCTCCCCGTCGAGGTGGAAGAGCCCAGGGAGCACCAGGGGTGCGCCTGCGGCGAGATCCTCAAGGGGAAGGTCACGCCGAGGCAGTGCCCCCTCTTCCGCACCGCCTGCACCCCCGAGAACCCCGTCGGCGCATGCATGGTCTCCAGCGAGGGGACCTGCGCGGCGGAGTACAAGTACGGAACCTGAAATAACCAGTGACAGGTGATCGGTGATCAGTTATTGGTTTTGTGAATTGCCGATCACCGATCACTGATCACCGATCACTGATCACTGATCACCGCTTTTCGGAGCTTTTCAATGAAATCCGACATCATCCTCCTCGGCCACGGCAGCGGCGGGAAACTCAGTCACCAGCTTCTCGACGAGATCATCATCCCCGCCCTCTCCGGAGTGGCCCGGCGGGACCAGAACGACGCCGCGGTTCTGACCCACGGCGGCGGGCGGCTCGCCTTCACCACCGACTCCTACGTGGTCGATCCGATCTTCTTCCCCGGGGGGAACATCGGCGATCTGGCCGTCAACGGCACGATCAACGACCTGGCCATGAGCGGCGCCCGCCCGCTGGCGATCAGCGTCGGGCTGATCCTGGAGGAAGGCCTCCCCCTTGCCGATCTGCGGACCATCCTCTCCAGCATGAAGGAGGCGGCCGAAACCGCCGGCGTGGCCATCGTCACCGGCGACACCAAGGTCGTCCCCCGGGGGAAGGCCGACAAGATCTTCATCAACACCTCCGGGATCGGCGTCTTCGACCACGAGTTCGACATCCGCGGCAGCGGCGCCCGTTTGGGGGACAAGATCCTCATCAACGGCACCATCGGCGACCACGGCATGGCCGTCCTGGCCAGCCGCGAGGGGCTTGATCTGCAATCCGACATCCGGACCGACAGCGCCTCCCTCCACCACCTCGTCGTCGCCATCCTCGCCGCCGGGGGGAGCGCCGTCCACGCCCTGCGCGACCCCACCCGCGGGGGCGTGGCCACCACCCTCAAGGAAATCGCCCTCCAGTCGGAGATCGACATCACTCTGGACGAATCCTCCCTGCCGGTGAGCGACGCCGTAGGCGGCGCCTGCGCCATCCTCGGCCTCGACCCGCTTTACGTCGCCAATGAAGGAAAGCTGCTGGCCGTGGTCGCACCCGAGGCCGCCGAAGGAGTTCTGGCAGCCATGCGGCATCGTCCCGAGGGGAAGGGGACGGCGATCATCGGAGAAGTCACCGGCGCCTCCTCCGGCAAGGTTTTCATGCGCACCGCCATCGGCGGCCTGCGGGCCATCGAGATGCTTTCGGGGGAGCAGCTGCCCAGGATCTGCTGAAAACCTGACACAAAGCATTTACCACAGAGATACTGAGACCACAGAGGAAAGCCGGTCCAAGGTGTGAATGGTTTTCTCTGTGCCTCTTGGTTCGGACCTGATGGCTCTATTTCCCCGCCAGCATCTTCATCTGCTCCGCCGGAATCAGAAACACCAGCTCCCCCTCTCCGGGTTTCAACTCCGCCGCGTCGATGCGGCACAGGCCGCCGTTCTCGAAACGGACCCGCACTGAGGTGTCGCCGCCCAGCAGCAGGGAGGCGATGCGGGCGAGGGACGGCAGGTGCCCGGCGACCAGCACCCTTTTCTCCCTCCCGAATCCGCGCAGGAAAGAAACGGCCTCATCAGGCGGAGCCGTCGCCTTGACCGTCTCCGTCTCCACGATGTCGCTGTAAGGGTAGTTCACCCCCTCGGCGACCAGGGCAGCGCTCTGGCGGGAGCGTTTCTTCGGGCTGCAGACGATGACGTCGAAGGCGATTCCCATCCGTTTCATCGCGGCCGCCGTCGCCTGGATCTGCGCCACCCCCTCCCGGCTCAGCGGCTGCTCCGGATTCTCCTCTTCCGGCACCGCCCGGCCGTGCTGCATGAGATAAAGTTCCATTTCTCGCCCTCCTTATGCGGGGTTCCTAATCGTGGTGAGAACATCCTCTTGGGACATTGTTGCATTATGCCAGAGGTTGTCTAGTATTGACACAGGATGATCGCTGAAACCAGCAAGGAGAGACGATATGGCACCTTACAAAGGCACTATCGGCATTCTGACGGGCGGAGGCGATGTGCCGGGGCTCAATCCGGCCATCCGCGCCGTCACCATTCGCGCCCTGCGTGAAGGATACCGGGTTCTGGGGATTCGCCGGGGGTGGGCGGGGCTCGTCGACTTGGTCCCCGAGAAGGATTTCGACAACAGCAGCAATGTGCAGGTGCTGACCGAGGACATCGTCAACCGGGCGGGGAGAACGGGAGGGACCTTCCTCCACACCTCGCGCACCCGGCCGAGCCACCTCCCAAGCGGAATCGTGCCGCCGCACCTCAGGGACAAGTACGCCGACGAAATCAACGACATCACTCCCGAGGTCCTCAAGAACCTGGAATTCCTGGGGATCGATTTTCTCATCCCCATCGGAGGGGACGACACCCTGAGCTATGCCGAGCGTCTGCACGAGGAAGGGGTCAAGGTGGTGGCCATCCCCAAGACCATGGACAACGACGTGCCCGGCACCGACTACTGCATCGGATTCTCCACCTGCGTCACCCGCACCATCGAGCTGACGCACCGCCTGCGGACCTCGGCCGGCTCCCATGAGCGGCTTCTGGTCATCGAGGTCTTCGGCCGCTATGCCGGCTTCACCGCCCTGCTCCCCACGATGGCGGGAGCCGCCGACCGCTGCCTGATCCCCGAGCATCCTTTCGAGGTCGAGGAGCTCACGGAGATCCTGGTCCAGGACCGAAACCGCCACCCCAGCAAATACGCGGTTGTGCTGGTTTCCGAAGGGGCCAAAATGCTGCACGAGCAGGAGATGTCTTTCGAAAGCGCGGAAGTGGACCAGTACGGGCACCGCAAGCTGGGGGGGGTCGGGGACAAGGTTTCGGCCCAGCTCAAGGAGCTCTCACCGCGTTTCAACAACGGGCGGCGCATCAATGTGCTCAATCAGCGTCTCGGATACCTGGTCCGCTGCGGCGATCCCGACGCCCTCGACTCCATCGTCCCCATGGCCTTCGGCAACATCGCCTTCGATCTCGTCCTGCAGGGGACCTCCGGGCGCCTCATCAGCATTCACAACGGTTGCTATGACAACATGCCCATTGATGTGGTCACCGGCCACAAAAAGATCGTCGACGTCAGCAAATACTACAACGTCGGCCGCTTCCGCCCGAGATACGAAACGTTTCTCCGGCAGCCTCTTTTCATCATGACCAGCGATTTCTGACCTCTCGTGATCGGTAGGGAATCGCCCGGAAGAAATTCACTGGGGAGAAATATTTTTTCTTGCAAAAGATGACCACTGCGGTTATATTTAAAACCAAGATATCAAACCTTCTTCGCTCCTGATACTCCCGAATGTTTGCGCGTTGGTTCTCCCTCCTGGCCGACGCGCTTTTTTTTGTCGAATTCTCTCTTCGGGCTCCGTCTGGTGGCCCCTCCATCATTTCACCTTCATGACGCTTGTAAATATCCGAGTCTTGCAGAAATATCCGCTGCTCCCCGGGTTACGAGCGGAACAAGTTCACTAGCGATACGTCCATCGCTGAACCGAAGAGACGGTCCCAGGAGGGTAATTGCCCCGACAATCCTTGAGGTATTATCCCGAATAGGTGCTCCTACACTTCTTAGCCCTATTTCCAGCTCGTCGAGTTGAACGGCGTACCCCTTGTGTGCAATCTTCCGGAGGTGAGTCTCCAACTGCTGACGGTCGGTAATGGTGTATGGCGTGTATTGTTGAAACTGGCAGTCAAGGACATACCTCCTGAGTGTCTCCTCCTCAAAAAAGGCGATCTGTGACTTGCCGCCCGCTGTGCAGTAGGCAGGAAGCTGCGAACCTATTCGCGGCATCACCCGCAGGGGATGTTTACTTTCGACAACGCCCAGGTTGACGATACACGAATCTTTCAGAAAGGACATGCAGGCCGTCTCGTTGCATTCCCTGACCAGCGACTCCATGATGGAACGCGATATATCAAGAGTGCTCAACTGTCGAATAGCCGCTTTGCTCAACTCAAAGGTTTTGAAGCCGAGGCGGTACTTTTCCGTCACGGGGTCCTGCTCGATAAAGTTGCGCGATCTCAGAGTGGACAGCAATCTGGAAACCCTGGTTTGGGGAAGCTGCAGAGATCGGCTCAGATCGGCCAACCCGAGTTCGTCCATGTTTCCAAGGAACTGCTCAAGGAGATCGATGGCATGGGAAACAGAGAGGATGTTGTATGCAGAATTTTTTTCGTAACTAGCCATGGGTCGAATCCTTGAATTTCGCGTGACCGCCTTCGCACGCCTTATCTTTAAGCATGTCGTCATCTAAATACGGTTCATTTTCCGCGCCGCCTCCATGAGCTCTCCACGGAAATCCGGATGGGCGATGTTGATCAGGTTCAAGGCGCGTTGTCTGGCGGTCTGTCCCCGGAGCTTGGCGACCCCGAATTCGGTCACTACATGGTCTACATCGTTCTTGCTTGTGGTGACGGAGGCTCCTGGCGCGAGGGTCGGCACGATACATGAGACTTTTCCGTTCTTGGCGGTCGCTGCCGTGCAGATGAAGCCTTTGCCGCCGCGAGATCGGTTGGCGCCCCGAGCGAAGTCGGCCTGGCCGCCAGTGCCGCTCCACTGCAGATGCCCAAAGGATTCTGAACAGCACTGACCGAGAAGATCGACCTGGATGGTGGCATTGATGGAAACCATATTGTCGATCTGTCCGATCACACAAGGATCGTTGACATAATCAACCGGATGCATCTCGACTACGGGGTTTTCATGCATGAATTCGAAGAGGCGCTTTGTTCCAAGGGCAAAGGTTCCGAGGGTCTTGCCGCGATTGATTGTTTTGCGTGAATTGTTGACCGCGCCGGCGAGCATGAGATCGGCGATACCGTCGGAAATCAACTCCGTGTGTACCCCCAAATCCCTCTTCTTGAGCAATGCAGTGCAGACTGCATTAGGTATGCCTCCCCAGCCGAGCTGCAAGGTTGAGCCATCCTTTATGCGTTCCGCAATGTACCCTCCGATGGCCTCTTCTACCGTGGAAACCGGAGGGATATCCAGTTCCTTCAGCGGCTCGTCGCATTCGATGATATGGTCGACCTCGGAGATGTGAATGTGACAGTTGCCGTGCGTGCGGGGAGCATTGGGGTTCACCTGCACCACGACCTTCCTTGCTTTCCTCACAGCCTCCATGGTGTAGCCGACGGAGAGACTGCAGGTAAAGTAGCCATACTCATCCATGGGGGACACGACCGTCCCCGCCACGTCGACGGGCCAGTAGTCACGCAGCAGTTTGGGAACTTCGTGAAAGTGATTGGGAACAAAGTCAGCCCAACCCTTCTGAACCGCTTCGCGAGACACGTGGCTGATGAACCAGGCGTTAACCTTGATGTGTGGAACCGAGTCCTCTGTAAAATAATCGGAACAGAGATGATGCTGCTGATTGACGACAACACCCTCCAACTCATGTTTGCGAGCCGCCAGCGCCCTGACCATGAGGGTCGGTTCTCCGACCCCGAGAGGAAAACAGAGATGGTCTCTTGACTTCACTGTTGACGCAGCTTCTGCCGGTGTGCAGAGTTTTTGCTGATAGGCCTGTTTAAAGTTTCCTCTGGTGATTGATAGATTTGTCATTCTATTCGCCTCCCTTGGGTTTTCTTTTTTGACGGCAGGCTTGTCACCTGAGTCCGCCTGTCGTAACTCGGAATATGCACCCGGGCGTCCCACTCTGCGTTTTTTGCTGTCCGGGCCTCACACGTCGTGCTCTAAGGCATAGCAAGGCTGATACCAAACAATGTTATTTTTTAAGATGTCGACTTCTTTCTTGCTTAAGTCATTGATTAGACTGGGGATTAAGGATATTCTAGGATGGTGGGCGGTGGGTTCGTTTGGGCTTGCCGTGTCAATGATCATTGACAGACGGGAGACGAAGGTGGGATCAACCGATGGAAAATACTGAATATCCGGGATGTTGTGTTTGCTGTGAATTGTTTACTGATTGTACAGAGTGTTGACTGAATGCAGCCGGGCACCGGTGTATTCGGCCTTCGATATTCGATAAAACAGGTTTTCAGCTGGGGATCGATAATGGGAGGCCAGGGGGGGTCAGGATCGGTCAGAATCGTCCTTTTCATTATGTTTTTGCAGCTTCCTGTAAAGCCATTGTCTTGAGATTCCCAGAATCCGGGCAGCTTGGAGTTTATTCCCCTGGCTGAGCTCGACGGCGGTAGTAACGAGTACCTTTTCGAAATCGTCCATGATCTGGTTGAGGTTCTTCTTGCCCAGGCTGGCAGTGATGTAATCCTCGATGTTGTGATGGGACGCACTTTCCGTCCGATTGTCATCGCGGAGGATAAGATTTGCAAGCTTTTCGGGCAGATGTTTTCTCCCGATCAGCGGCCCGGTGACCAAGTTAAAGGAGCTTTCAATCACATTTCGTAATTCACGAATATTCCCCGGCCAGACGTGACCCTTGATGGTGGCCCAAGCTTCCGGGTCGAGCCCCTTGACATGGAGCCCGAATTCGGAATTGAACTGATCTATGAAACTTTTCGTAAGGGAATAGATATCTTCCATCCGATCACGAAGAGGGGGAATGGAGATAGTCACCACCTTCAGGCGGTAGTAGAGGTCTTCCCGGAATTTTCCTTCCACGACCAACTGTTCCAGATTGCTGTTAGTCGCCGCAACCACTCGGACATCCACCGCCTTTGGCGTCGTGCAACCAAGCTGTGTCAGCTCTTTCTCCTGCAATACACGCAGCATTTTGGCCTGCATGTACAGCGGCATATCCCCAATCTCATCCAGGAAAATGGTCCCGGTGTGGGCCTGCTCGAACTTGCCGATCTGCCCCCCCCTTCTTGCGCCGGTAAAAGCTCCCTCTGCGTAACCGAATAGTTCCGACTCCAACAGGTGCTCCGGGATGGCCGCACAGTTCATCTTGACGAACGGCGCGTATCGCCGACTGCTGGCGGCGTGGAGAGCGTGCGCAAAAAGCTCCTTGCCGGTCCCGCTTTCCCCTCTCAGAAGGACATTGGAGTTTTTCTGGGCCACGCGCAGGAGGGTTTCCTTAGACTCGGTGATCTTTCTGCTTTGACCGACAATGCTGTTTACGTCGTACTTGAAGAGAGATTCTTCCCCCGTCACATTGCGGCGCGGTTCCCGTGTTGCCGATGAAGCCCGCAGGTGGTTGGCGATGCGGCCGATCTCCCGCACGTCATTAAAGAGGATCTTGCCCATGCAGCCGATGACTTTGCCGTCCTTGATAAGTGGGAAACGGCTGGCGTAAACCTGTTTGCCATTGAAGTAATGGGTAATGCCGATTTCCGGCTTGCCTGTCTCCATGACGGTCGACAAGTGGGAAGGCTGCGAATCAAGGTAGGCTTTATCAACGTGCTTGCCGATAATGGCTTGAGGATTGGAATCGAGAAGTTTGGCGAAGGCCTGGTTAACCAGCACCACGATTCCATCACGATCTACCACGATGATGCCGTCGTGATCGTAGTTCATGAAAGCATTCGCCGAACGGAGAATCTCCTTCAGTTCGTCGGAAGACGTCGCGACATCCTCATGAAGCGCCTTGTGAAGCGAAAGCGTCCCGCCTACGACCAGATCATCCTCCACAATCGGCACATAATTGCAGACGATGCGCCGTGATCCGACGGTGATGACCTGGTTGCTGAAACTGATGCCGTTTTTGATCAGGTTGCTCATGTTGGCCAGGTCGGCAACCGCGTCGAATCTCTGTCCCAGGAGGGTTTCGGGGGAGAGGCCCATCAGGCAACCGGCCTGTTCATCGAGGGATACGATGCCGAGACCCGTGTCCAGTCGGATAAAACCTATTTCGTCCGATGCAGACAGGGACTCTCCGCGTGGGGGGCATCCGCCTCTTTTCTCGCTGCAATTCACTCCAATGCCTTTCTGCCCACCTCAAAATTCCTGTGGGGGGAACTAAAATCCAGCTTAGTTCAGATCCTGGTATAATATCATTTTCTAATGCCGCGGTGGTCATCTTCCACCCGAATGCGGTCGCCTCTTAAGTATCTTTGAAACTTATTCTCTTGACAACCAAAAAGTATTGCGGTACTTGTTTACCGAATAACCGGCCCCACATTCTGCCCATTCCCCGGTCAGAGGGGTTGTCAGCATTCAACATCTCGTGCGGAGTGCGCCACCCTCTCAAGGCGGCTCCCCTGCCGAATCCAGAAGGATTTACTCAAAGAAGATGAAGGAGGAAGATCAATGAGCAATGCACCGCATCGTTGGCAAATGACGGCAGTAGGTGAGCCCAAGACGAAGGCAGAATTCGACCCGTTTCCACCGTCCGCCGGGGAAGTCGTGGTCGAGGTGGCCGGCTGCGGGGTCTGCCACACGGACCTGGGCTTCTATTACGACGGCGTGCGCGTCAACCATGAATTGCCCTTGACGCTCGGCCACGAAATCAGCGGCCGCGTAGTCGCCGCCGGAGCCGGGGCCGAGCAGTGGCAGGGGAAGGCCGTGATCATTCCCGCCGTGATACCTTGCGGGGAGTGTGAACTCTGCGCCTCCGGACACGGCACCATCTGCCGCAGCCAGCAGATGCCCGGTAACGACATCCACGGAGGATTTGCCACCCACATCCGCGTTCCGGCCAAGGGGCTGTGCCCTGTGGACGAGCAGCGGCTGGCTAAAGCAGGGCTGCAGCTGGCCGATGTCTCGGTGGTGGCCGACGCCGTGACCACTCCTTATCAGGCGGCGGTGCAGGCCGAGGTAAAGCCCGGCGATCTGGCCATTGTGGTGGGAGTCGGAGGGGTCGGCGGCTACGCCGTGCAGATCGCGAATGCCCTGGGGGCCACCGTGGTCGCTCTCGATGTGGACAAGGCAAAACTCGACAATATGGCCAAATACGGCGCAGCGCTGACTCTCAACGTTCGAGAGCTCGATGCGCGCGAACTCAAGAAGGCGATCCAGGGATTCGTCAAGGAGAAGGGACTGCCCGGCACCGGATGGAAGATCTTCGAGTGCTCCGGCACCGCCCCCGGTCAGGAGACCGCCTACGGCCTGCTTACCTTCGGAGCCACCCTGTCGGTGGTGGGGTTCACCATGGACAAGGTGAATCTGCGCCTCTCCAACCTGATGGCCTTCCATGCCAGGGCCCTCGGCAACTGGGGATGCCTGACCGAACTCTATCCCGCGGCGCTCGACCTGGTACTCGATGGCAAGATTGCGCTGGCTCCTTTCATCGAGCGCCATCCTCTCGAAAAAATCAACGAGGTCTTTGCAGAAGCCCACGCCCACAAGCTGACCCGGCGCGCCATCCTGGTTCCCAATTCATGATGCTTGCATAAAGGAGATGTTCAGATGAGTGTCGAAAACGCAAAAAACCCCGAACCGGGCGCCTCCCCCCTCAAAGTCTGGCTGGAGCATGAAGGCAAGCTGCTGCGCCTGCGCCTGGCCCGTCCGAAGGCCAACATCGTCGACGCCGCCATGATCGCGGCACTGCAGGCGGCTCTCACCGAGCATCTGTCGAGCCCATCGCTTCGGGGAGTGCTTCTCGATGCCGAAGGGCCCCACTTCAGTTTCGGCGCCAGTGTGGAAGAACACCTTCCGGAATCCTGTGCCCAGATGCTTCAGGAACTGCATGCTCTGATCAAGCAACTTCTGAAAAGCCCGGTTCCGGTCCTGGTTGCCGTGCGCGGCCAGTGTCTGGGTGGGGGCCTCGAGGTGGTATCGGCGGGCCACCTGATCTTCGCCGCCCCCGGCGCGGTGCTGGGGCAGCCCGAGATCAAGCTCGCGGTCTTCGCTCCTGCGGGCTCCTGCCTGTTGCCGGAGCGCATCGGCCAGGCCCAGGCCGACGACCTGCTTTTCTCGGGACGCAGTATCGACGGAGAAGAGGCTCACCGTCTCGGACTGGTCAACGAGATTGCCGAGGACCCGGAGCAGGCGGCGCTCGCCTATTTCGAGAAACATCTGGCGCCGCTGAGCGCCAGCTCTCTGCGTCTCGCCGTGCACGCCTCCCGGGCCGATGCCGTTGAGCGCATCGTGAAGAAGCTCGACGAAGTTGAGCGGCTGTATCTCGAAGACCTGATGGCCACCCACGATGCCGTCGAGGGGCTGACGGCCTTCATCGAAAAGCGTTCCGCCAAATGGGAGGACCGCTGATCCGGAAGGATGGAGGATGGGTTCCCCGCTGTAAGGGGCAAACTCAAAGCTAGTTAAACAGAACTGAAAAAAGGGTTAGCGACCAAACGGTCAGCTAACCCTTTGCTTTTCCTGTTCGAGTTTTTTCAGCCCGTTGAGGATCCGCTCCGGGCTGAAGGGGGTCTCATGGAGCCGCACGCCGGTGGCGTCGTAGACGGCGTTGGCCATGGCGGCGAGAATCCCTGAAATAAGCCCTTCGCCGACTTCCTTGGTGCGGTAGGGCTGGCCGACCCGGTACTCCTCGGTGATCACGTCGGCGTCTTCCGATTCAGCCATGTTGTGAATGGTCGGCATGCGGTAGTCCAGCCAGTTCGGATTTAAGGTGTAACCGTTCTTCGTGATCACCTCTTCCATGAAGGCGTGGCCCAGCGCCATGGACACCTGGCCGTCGACTTGCCCCTTGACCAGTGCCGGGTTGACCGGAAATCCGCAGTCATGCACGGTCAACGCTTTGATCAACTTCGCCTCGCCTGTCTCGATATCTACCTCTACCTCCGCCACCTGGGCGCTGAAGGCGTAATTTTCCGTCCAGCGCCCCTTGGTGGTCGCCAGGCTGGGATGGGTCGGTTCATCGCGCATGGTGCGCCAGAAGCCCTCGCCGATGATTGTGTCGCCGCGGTGGGTGGCGACACTGGCGGTAAAGAGTTGGGCGTAGGACAGGCGCTGCTGCGGGTCGCGCCTGTTGAAGACGGCCTTGTCCTCGATCCACAGGTCCTCGACCGGCGTCTTCATCTGCTCCGAGGCCACCTGCAGCAGTTTTTCACGGGCGTTGCCAGCGGCCTGGCGGGCGGCATTGCCGGTGACGTAGGTCATGCCGCTGATCCAGGCGCCGATGTCCTGGGGCGTGATGTCGGTATCGGAAGCGATGATCTTGATATCGTCCATACCGATGGCGAGCTCCTCGGCGACGATCTGGGCGATGACGGTCTCCGCCCCTTGCCCCACGTCGATGGCGCCGGTGAGGACAACGGCCGTTCCGTCGTCGTTCATCTTGACGATGACGCCCGAGCCGTTGGGGTAGATCAGCGAACCGCCGAAGTAGGCGCTGACGCCGATGCCGATCCCCCGGCGGAGGCGCCCGGTCTGGGGTGACTTGCGGGCCTGCCCATATTTACTGAGCAGGTCGGACTTCTCGGCGGCCATCCGGATGCATTCCACCAGCCCGCCCCGGTGCACGTTATCCCCGTTCGGCAGATCCTCGCCGGGGTGGCGGGCGTTGCGCAGCCGGATGGTGATCGGATCGATGCCGAGCTCTTCGGCGATCATGTCGAGCTGAGACTCGATGGCGAAGCGCACCTTGGGGCAGCCGTGACCGCGCTGAGGGGCCCGCACCGTGTGGTTTGTGTAGACGGAGTAACCCTCGTACTTCAGGTTGGGGCAGCGGTAGGGCGCCATGGTGAAGCCCCAGGCCAGGAAGATGACCACCACGCCGCTTCCCCGGTAGGCTCCGCCGTTGTTGATCACCCGCACCTGCTGGGCGACGATGGTACCGTCCTTTTTCACCCCCGTCTTGACCTCGACGATCAGCGGCTGGGCGTGGCGATAGGCGGAGAAGATCTCCTCGCGGCTCGCCACGATGCGCACCGGACGGCCGGTGAGCATCGACAGCCTGGCGGCGCAGTATTCGTGGGAGTACAGGTCGATCTTGCCGCCGAAGGTGCCCCCCACGTAGGTCTTGTGGACCCGCACCGAGGAATGCGGCAGGTCCAGGACCTTGGCCAGCTTCGCCCGCTTGATGAAGGTCCCCATGGAGGAGGTCCAGATGTTCAGCTTGTCGCTCTCCCAGTGGGCCAGGGTGACGTGGGGCTCCAGGTACCCGTGGGTGCGCAGCTGGCTCTCGAAGCGGTCCTCTCGCACGTAATCGGATTCGGCGAATCCCTGCGCCACGTCCCCCCAGCCGCCTTCGGTCTTGCCGCCGATGTTGGCGTAGGGCTCTTTTTCGGCAATCTTGGGATGGCTCGGATGGATTTGCGGCGCCTGCGCATCCATGGCCTTTTCCGGATCGAACACCGCCGGCAGGATTTCATACTCGACTTCAATCAATTGCAGCGCCTGGTGGGCGGTCAGCGCATCCACGGCAGCTACGGCGGCGATCTCCTCACCCACGTGCACCACCTTCCCCCGGGCCAGGACTTCCTGGTCCGGCGGATAGCGCGGCGTTTCCACGAATCCATGCTTGATCCCCTTGGTATCCTCGACGGTGATCACCGCCTTGACGCCGGGCAGTGCGCTCGCCTTCGACGTGTCGATGCCGAGAATCCGGGCGTGGGGGTGGGGGCTGCGCAGGATGCGGCCGATCAGCATGTTAGGGAGTTTGACGTCCTCGCTGTATACCGCCCGCCCGGTGACCTTGTCCGGGCCGTCCTTGCGACGCAAGCTCTTTCCGACGTAATTCAATTCGTTCATGGGCTCTTCCTCGCTTATTTCATGACGGGCGTCACGCCCTGGTCCGAGGCCTGCAGAACGGCATCGACGATCGCGTTGTACCCGGTGCACCGGCAGAGGTTGCCTTCCAGAGCTTTCTTGATCTCCGGCAGCGACGGCTTGGGAGTGTGTTCCAGCAGGGCCGTGGCCGACATCAGCATCCCCGGCGTGCAGAAACCGCACTGAACCGCCCCCTGATCAAGGAACGCCTCCTGGATTGCGCTGAGGTTCCCACCTTGGGCCAGATCCTCCACGGTACGGACTTCCTTGCCGTCGCATTCCACGGCGAGCGTGATGCAGGACAGCACCGGTCGACCGGACAGCAGAACGGTACAGGCGCCGCAGGCGCCCGTCGCACAGCTCCCCTTGGTCCCCGTCAAGCCGACCTTCTCCCGGATCACCTCGAGCAGCGTATGCCTTGGGCGAACGCAGACCTCGTGCCACTCTCCGTTGATTCTCAAGGTGACGAGTCGCGTTCTCGCCTTCGACTCAGTTGTGGCCGGGAGGCCTGTCTTCAGGAACGGCGCCGTATTCAAAGTGTTCATCAAGGAATCTCCTCGGTTGTCATTGTCCCGGGAAGGGAGTCCGGAAAAACGAAATGTCTTAAACGCTCTGTCCGCGTGCGCGGTCGAAGGCCGCAGTGAAAGTACGCCGCAGATGCACCCGGATATTTTCTTTCAGGTAATTTCTGGTAAGGCCGTGATGGGGCAGCGGGTTGATCTCCGCGCTGGCGTCATCCGCCGCTTTCGACATTCTCTGGACGTCCAGGACCTGGCCGACCAACGTCCGGGCCGCAACCGATGCCTGCAAGGGACCTTCTGAAACGGCGCCCACGACGACCTTGGCGCTCGCGCAGGTTTTGCCATCGGCTTCCAGGTGGAGCGCCACAGCCATATTGGCCATGGCAAACTCTAATCCACCCCGAATGGTCGATTTGTGATAGCCCCAGCCGAAATACGGTGGGGTCGGCGGCACAACGATCGAGCGGATGATCTCCGCACGGGCAAGCGTCAAAGGATTCAAAGCGTTGCCGCTGAAGAGCGCTTCCGCCCGAATCCTGCGGATACCGGCTTTACCCAGGATTTCTATTTCCGCTCCAAGGGCAATCAAGGCAGGCGCGATGTCGGACATGTACACCGACCAGCACGTGTCGTTCCGATTGCCTGGATAGGGATAGCAGCAGTCGCCGCCACGCTTGTAGCAGGGTGCGGTGAACTGGAAGTCATGAGCCTGGTTGAGGTACAGGCAACGGGTTTCCTGGCACAGGTTGCCGCCAAGCGTCCCCATCTGTCGGATCTGGTTTCCCCCAACCGCATGGGCGCTCTCGGCCAGCATAGGGACCCGGCTCCGAATAAAGTCCGAGTTCACCAGGCTGGCCAGGCGGGTCAGCGCATCGATTCGGATCGAACCGTCCGGCCCGATTTCCGGCGGCAATGGTTCGATGCCTCCCAGACTGACCAGTAATGCCGGCTGTAAAATCCCTATCCGCATGTTGGGAAGCAGATCCGTGCCCCCGGCCAACAGCCGGGCGCTGGTTCCGGACCGGCGCAGGAGAGCTGCCGCTTTATCCAGTGTGTCGGGGCGTTCATAGTCGAAGTCATACGGAATCATGTCGTGTCTCCATTCGGCTGGGTGCTTGGAAGCAAACAGATTATCGCATACAATTGCGTACAAATGGTAAAGCGAACTACGTTGGTTGAGGGTACTTAGAAAAGGCGCTTTACGTAGATCGCCGACGCCAAGCGGTCCGCGGTCTGCTGGAAACAGGAGGCGGGTAGCGCAGAAAAATAAATCTTGTTAACTATTTCTGGCAAGCGAGCTATGAAAAAGAAAAGGCACTTGCGGATCATACCGCAAGTGCCTGTTTTTTATTGGTGGAGCTGAACGGGATCGAACCGTCGACCTATGCGTTGCGAACGCATCGCTCTCCCAGCTGAGCTACAGCCCCTTGAATGCGGCTTACATTAACCAAACAGTCTCTTTTTGTCAACGGAAAGGTGCCGGAGAGTATCGACGGGAAGGCGAAGGATGAAAAGGGCGCCCCTTTCCCGATTCTGCACCTCGATTTCGCCGCCATGGTGTTCAATTATCCGGTGGGAGATGGAGAGCCCCAGCCCTGTGCCTTCATCCTTGGTCGTAAAGAAGGGATTGAAGATGTTGCGCATGATTTCGGCGGAAATTCCACCGCCTGTGTCTTCCACTTCCACGGCGACGGCCTTGTCGCCCCGCAGTGCATCCGGGTAGGCCCGAAGGGTGAGCGTTCCGCCCGCGGGCATCACTTGCAGTGAGTTGGCGATCAGATTGATCATGACCTGACGCAGTTTCTGTTCGTCCCCCCGGATCGGCGGCAAGTCCTTGGCGATGTCGGTCACCAGCCGGATCGCCCTGCGGTTGAGGGCATCGGCCTCCAGGGAGAGGGCCTCCTCGATGATGTCGACAACATCGCAGGGCGCGACGCAGAGCATCTGCTTTTTGGAAAAGGCAAGGATGTTGGCGAGCATTTCTTCCATGCGGCGCACCTCCCGCACGACGATCGAAGAATACTCGCGCTCCCTGCTGCCGGTGGCAAGCCGGTTCAGTCGCTGGGCAAATCCCCCGATGGCCACCAGGGGATTTCTGAGCTCGTGGGCCACCGAGGCCGCCATTTCCCCGAGTCCAGCCATCTTTTCCCCCTGAATCAGCTTTTCCTGGGTTTCCCTCAGATCCTGATGGGCTGTTTCAAGTCGATTCAGCAGCATGGAGTTTTCCATGGCTGCGCCTGCCAGACTCGCGAAAAGCTCCAGAAAACGCAGCCGGTCCGCGGCGATCTCTTCCTCCGAATCCGGATTGTCCACCACCAGCACCCCCAAAGCCCTGTCCCTCCCCAGCATTGGCGCGCAGGCATAGGGGGCCAGTTGCAGTTCCTCGGCCAGAGCCGCCCCGGAAGGAGGCTCTGACGCCGGACGGGTGACCAGGAGAACCCTCTCTTGGAAGGCGGCCCGTGCCAGCGCATTGTCCGCGGGGTTGAAAGGCAGACGCTGCCTCATCACCTGACGGCAGAAACGGGAGCGGCTCTGAGCGATCCGGATGTCCTCACCGAATTCGGGACTCTCCCACGTAAGAGAGCCCTGCTGCGGGGGCAGAACGAGGGCGGCCGTTTTTGCGGTGACACCCAGCATCCCCTGCAGGGTGCCGCTCCTCTCATTGATCATGAAGAGCATGGCCCTTTCAAAACCGCCCCCCTCCGGCAAAGCCGCCGCCGACAGGATGAGGTGCATCAGCTCATTCAGGCGCAACGTACTATGCATTGCCCTGGAGGTTCGATATAGAAGGGTGGTCTCGCGAAGTTTGCGGTCGTTGTCCGCCGAGAGGGACGTCAGCCGTTCCTTGCCGATCACCCGCTCCAGGGCATGCGCCACAAGCGAACCGACCGAGGCGCAAAGTCTCCTTGCTTCCCGGTCGGCAGCAAGTGGTATGCCCTTTGCGTCTTCGGTGCCGAAGAGGGACAGGGTGCCCAGCACCTGATCCTGGATCTTGAGGGGAACAGTCACCAGGGTCATGCTGGAAGCTGGAGAGGCTTCCCTGCCTCTGGTGGAACCCTGGCGGTAAACCGGCCTGCCTTCGCTGAGCACCTGAACCGAAAGTTCTTCTTCAAGATCCAGGAATACGCGGCGCAGTCCTCGCGAAGACGGGCTGATCCGAATCAGGCTGCGCCCGAGGAGAGTTTCTCCGTGCACCGGACGGAGGATGACGCAGTCGACCTCGAAATGTTTGTGGATGGTGCGGACGGCCACCTGCATGAGCTCCCTCAGGGTCTGCGCTCTCGTCAGCTCCCGGCCCAGGTCGGAAAGCAGGGTCAACTGCGTCACCCGTCGCCGCTCCTCTCCGGAGATCAGGCCATACTGGACCATGGAGGCGAGCTGATCGCAGACTCCCTGAAGAACGGGCTGCGAGCCTTCGGATAAAGGAGAGGCGGGAGTGGTCCGGAGGGACAGAACCCCGAAGTCACGGCTTTGATTGTAGACAGGTAGATGGAGACAGGACCCGGACCGCAGGGGTTTATGGCGTTTCAGGGAGGTCCCTTCGGGGGTATTTTCGCAGGGCGTGTGGCGGGGAAGAAACAGATCGGTGCCGGTAGCTTGGACGGATTGTGAAAAAATCTGTTTCCGGCTGTCGAGGAGCAGAAAGACGGCTTCTTCAAGTCCAAGGGCTCTGCGCAGGTAGCGCAGAATGCTTTTGAAACCGCGCGGGTAGTCGAATGCCATCTGATTCGCGATACGGACGACGCTGTGCAGCACTTCAAAAGGATCGCGGCTCATAGCTGGCTCCGGCATCGCGCTCTGTTCAGCCGATCTTCTCCTGACGCTCCTGTTCGGTTTTGCAGTCGATGCAGAGAGTGGTTACGGGGCGGGCTTTCAAGCGGGCTTCGCCGATCATTTCTTCGCAGCTCTCACAGATTCCAAATTCGCCGTTTTCTATCCTCTCCAGCGCTTCCCGGATCTTCATGATCAGCTTTCGTTCCCGGTCCCTGATTCGCAGCTCGAAATTCCGGTCCGATTCGAGAGAAGCCCTGTCCGTCGGATCGGGAAAGTTGCTTTTTTCGTCCGTCATTTCAGAAACGGTTTTTCCGGCCTCGCGCAATAACTCATCCAGTTGTCCCTGGAGAATCTTCTGGAATTCCTCGAGCTTTGCCTTATCCATGCGGGACTCCCTTGTGATTTGAGAATTAGGTCAATTTAAAGGAGATTGGCCTAAAAGTCAACGTAAATGGGTCTTTTGAGAGTTCCTTCAGAGTCTTCCGCCCAGTTGGATATAGAGGATGAAAGCCAGCAGCAGCACCCCAAGCCAGCACGAAACGATGTCGGTGCTCTTTGTCGGCGGGGCTGCCGCCAACTTCTTCGTTTCTTCGCTCACCGTATCCGGCGGCACCCGCGAAAGCAGGGCATCTACCATGGCGGGAAAATCGGCGTAGGCATTAGAAAGGATGAGGAAATCATCCCCGGCGCAGAGGGTCAGAAAGGCTCGCTTTCGCACCATCACCGTCTCCACCGCGGTTATCTCGGAAAACTTGAGCATCTTCCGCCGGAGGAATTTAAAAACGGTCACCTTTTCGTTGTTGACCACCGTTCGCCGATTGAAGCTCTCCGCAAAAAGGACCGCCACCGGAAGGATGATAAAGCCCAGAATGAGGGTTTTTGCCAGCGGCTGTCCCTGCACCAGGCAGAGAATGAAAAGGATCACGCACTGGGCCAGCAGCAGACCCAGCGGGATCAGGAAAGACTTGCGGATCGAGAATGTCTGCAGTACGTTCACGGTACTCCTTTCAAAGGCCGCATTCGCAACCCGGCGGGAATTCTACCAGAAAAAAAACGCGATGCAACCCCTGGGGGGGGCCATCATTCCTGGCGAAGATAGGTGCCGCTTTTGCCGCCGTGCTTTTCGAGCAGTCGGATTTCACCGATGACCATTCCCTTGTCCACCGCCTTGCACATGTCATAGATGGTCAGGGCCGCAGCAGAAACCGCGCAGAGGGCCTCCATTTCGACCCCGGTGGTTCCGGTGACCTTGACCGTCGCCTCGACCTCGACCCGTCCCTCCCCGGGAAAAGGATGGAATTCGACGGCCGCCGACGTCAGGGCCAGAGGATGGCACAGGGGGATAATCTCCGGCGTCTTCTTGGCTGCCATGATTCCTGCGATGCGCGCCACGGCGAAAACATCGCCCTTCTCCACGGAGCGGTCCAGGATGCGCCGAAGCGTTTCCTCCTTCATGCGCACCTCTCCCCGGGCCACGGCGATCCGACGGGTGGCGGACTTCTCCCCCACCTCAACCATGATGGCCTTTCCTTCACTGTCGAAATGCGTCAGCTTGTCTGTGCTCATTATCTCTCTCCAGAATGAAAACCTTTGAGGTATGGGAGCAGGAATCATAGAGGTCGTCCGATCCCGATCCTACTCGAACATTCCTTCCAGCGCCTCTTCGGCGCTGCGGACGCCGACCAGCGCGATTCCGGGAGGCGGCTCAAGGTTCTTGAGGTTGCCGGCAGGGAGCAGGCAGCGGTCGAATCCGAGGCGGGCCGCTTCATTGATGCGCAATTCGGGGCGGGAGACGGCGCGCACCTCCCCGGCCAGACCGACCTCGCCGAAAACGATGGTCCGCGGCGGCAACGGCCGATTGAGATGGCTGGAAGCCAGGGCGGCGATCACCCCGAGATCGGCGGCCGGTTCGTCGAGACGCACCCCGCCGGCGACATTAAGGAAAACGTCCTGAGACAGCAGCGATAGACCGACTTTCTTCTCGAGCACGGCCACCAGCAGGGAAACCCGGTTGTGATCGATCCCGATGGTGGTGCGCCGCGGCGTTCCG
Source organism: Desulfuromonas sp. TF (assembly GCF_000472285.1). Lineage (NCBI taxonomy): Bacteria > Pseudomonadati > Thermodesulfobacteriota > Desulfuromonadia > Desulfuromonadales > Desulfuromonadaceae > Desulfuromonas > Desulfuromonas sp. TF. The sequence goes on along the minus strand of NZ_KI421412.1, from coordinate 169,559 downwards.
AAAGAGGAGCCGGAGACCAGCGCCTGCAGTTCCACCAGGATCGGACGGCTCCCCTCCAGCGAGGAGACGACGGCGCTGCCGGCCGCTCCTTCGGGGCGCTCGGCGAGGAAGAGCTCCGAGGGGTTGGCGACTTCGGCCAGTCCGCTCTCCTTCATCTCGAAGACGCCGATCTCGTTTGTGGAGCCGAAGCGGTTCTTCACCGCCCTCAGGATGCGATAGGGATGACCCGCATCCCCTTCGAAATAGAGGACGGTATCGACCATGTGTTCGAGCATGCGCGGCCCGGCGATGGATCCGTCCTTGGTGACGTGGCCGACGATGAAGGTGGGAATGCCGTCCCCCTTGGCCACCTGCATCAGCCGTCCGGCGCATTCACGCACCTGGCTGACGCTTCCCGGGGCCGATTCGAGGGCTGAGGTGAATATGGTCTGAATGGAGTCGACCACCAGGAACCCGGGTCCTAGTTCACGCACCCTCTCGAGAATCGCTTCCAGGGAAGTTTCGGCCAGCAGAAACAGATCCTTTGCCGCAACCCCCAGTCGTTCGGCGCGCAGCTTGACCTGCCGGGTCGACTCTTCGGCGGTGACGTAGAGGGCCGGTGCGGATTCCGCCAGGCGCGCAATACTCTGAAGAAGGAGAGTCGATTTGCCGATCCCCGGATCGCCTCCGATCAGGGCGAAGGAGCCGGGGACCACTCCGCCTCCCAGGACCCGATCGAATTCCGCAATGCCGCAGCGTATGCGGTCCTCCTCAGTTCCCGCCACTTCATGCAGACGCTGGGGCTTCCCGGCCGGAACAGGTGAGCGGCCTTTCCCCCGGGTCAACACGATGGCCTCCTCGGCCAGGGTGTTCCATTTCTGGCAGTCGGGACACTTTCCCAGCCACTTGGGACTCTGATAGCCGCACTGCTGGCAGGTATAGATCGTCTTCTGTTTCAAAAATCCCCCCTTTGGCCAAAGGAGGTCATTTTATGTGCTGCCGAAGAGAGTGTCAACGACCAACGCCTTGATGGGTACAACTCTCTCCCTGTTGTATGGTTCAGCCGGGACCGGCGTCCGTGAGATAAGATTTCGCCTGAGAGCCAAGTTCCTCACGGCCGCTCTCGAATTCGACCGCAGGACGGGAGGGGTCGCCGTTCAGATAGCCAAGCCGGGCGACGCATCGCCATTTTCCCCCGGAGAGTTCGTGGGAAGGCATTTCCGACCATCCGACCGGACGCCTGTTCTCTTCCAGCAGCGAAAAGATATCTTTCTGGAAACGAGCGCCTTCTTCCAGGCCGATATTGCGGAATGCCTTCTCTCCCGGGACCTTGACCGCCAGTTCTCCGAAATCGTTCTCATAGAGTTCCGCATTGATGTTGAAGGCTACCTGTTCGCTTGCGCCCATTGTATTCTCCTTTCTCGGTTTCCCACGAAAACTCTCTCATGTCCAGATTAGCACAGGAGAGGCGGCGAACAAGGTGCCGCCTTCGTGCCGGAGCAAGGTTTGACAGTATCCGACTTCATGATAATTTTTTATACTGGTCGACCTGCCGAATGACGCCTCACCGAGGGGTGCCGCGGGACAAATTGAGCTCCTCGAAGAGGGTGACCCGAACGAATGGAGAGATGATGCGTACGGCTAACCGATTGATGCTGTTCCTGATCGTCGCCCTGTCCCATTCCACCGTTGCCGGGGCCGCTTCGACCCTCGCTGTCGATCCGATGCAATGTCTCGAATGTCATGCCGATTCCATTGATTCGGACGCCTTCGCCCGTTCTGTTCACAGCCCGAACGCCTGCACCAGCTGCCATGTGGAAATCACGGATCTGGGCAAGCACCTTGCGGGAGAAATCGAGATCAAACCTGTCCGCTGCGCCCGCTGCCACAAGGACGAGTCCGCCGCACATTATGCCAGCGTGCACATGCTCAGCGACATCGGCTGCTCGGCCTGTCATGCCGACATCCATGAAATGCGCCCGTGGGACGGCGCAAAGGGCAGGGTGGTGGAAGTTTGCGGAGGATGCCATGACGCTGAGCGATACGAGGCGTCGGTTCACGGGAAGGCGGTCCGGGAGGGGAATCCCGATTCGGCGGCCTGCCACGACTGCCACAATCTCCATGAAATAAAGCCGCTGGAGGCCCCGGACACCGAACAATTCCGACTGTTTCACACCCGGGTCTGTCTCGATTGTCATGGCGACGGGGAGATGATGGAGCGCAACGGGGTATTCCCCATGGCGGTGGACACGTATTTTGAAAGCTATCACGGCAAGAGCTATCGCCTCGGATCCGGGCGGCAGGTGGCCGGCTGCGTCGACTGCCATTCCGCCCACAACATTCTGCCCGAAGACGATCCCGACTCCAGCATCAACCCGGATAACCTGGTTGAAACCTGCCGCCAGTGCCATTCGGAGGTCACGACCCGGTTTACGGAATTCTACGTACACGGCGACCATAGTGACCGTCGGAACTATCCTGTTCTTTTCTGGACGTTTGTCCTGATGACGGCACTGGTCGTGGCGGTTTTCGCCGTCTTCTGGTTCCATACTCTCTTCTGGATGTTCCGGGGCTTTGTGGAAAACAGGCATCGGGCAGTCGAACTCGCGGAGGGGAAGATCAAGCCCCTGCCGGACGGGCACAAGGCCTATCGCCGATTTCGAAAGCGCCATATCGTCCTGCATCTGATCGTCATCGTCAGCTTTCTCGGCCTCTCACTGACCGGTCTTCCCCTCAAATTCAGCGAGCACTCCTGGGCTCGGGCCATGATGTCTTTTTACGGCGGCGTTCAGAATGCCGGCCTTCTCCACCGAGCGTGCGCGGTCCTCACCTTCTATTATTTTTTCGTCGCTCTCGCCATGAGCTTTCAATTTCTGTTCATCCGTCGGGACATCCCGGGCAACTGGCTGCAGCGGCTTTTCGGTCCCGACAGCCTCATGCCCAACACCAAGGACTTGCGGGACGTCCGCGGCATGATCCGGTGGTTTCTGTTCCGGGGACCCAAGCCTCAGTTCGAGCGCTGGACCTACTGGGAGAAGTTTGATTTCTTCGCGGTTTTCTGGGGGATGTTCGCCATTGGAGGATCCGGGCTGCTGCTGTGGTTTCCCGAGTTCTTCTGCCGTTTTCTTCCCGGATGGCTTCTGAACGTGGCGACGATCATCCATTCGGACGAGGCCCTGCTGGCCACCGGCTTCATCTTCACGGTTCACTTCTTCAACACCCACGGGCGCCCGGAGAAATTCCCCATGGATTTCGTCATCTTCAATGGCGAGATTTCCAAGGAGGAACTCATTCTGGAGCGCGGCGAGCAGTGGAGAAGGTACGAGGAGCTCGGCGTGACCGAGAACTTCCGGGTCCGCAAATCAAGCGGCATCCTTTACGATTTCATCCTCAAGGGATTCGGGTTTCTCGCCCTGTTTACGGGGCTTCTTCTGGCCTTTCTGATTTTTTCCGCCTTTATCTGGGGGTAGAGGGGGGGCGGCGTCCCTCGAAGGGATAGCCGCCGGCGAAGAGGCCGGCGTTTGAGGTTGATGACGAGGGATCGTGCAGCCGGCAGGGTTGGGGTGGCAGGCAAAGGGCGGCTCCCTTAAGGGCTTCCCCCACTTAGGAGCAAAAAAAATGGAATGAGAAGGGTGAGGTTTTAATGCCTCACCCTTGCCTTCTTCTGCCATCCGAAAGATGGATTCCGGTCCCCACCATCAGGATAATCCGCACACCACCATGTGGTATTCTGTCTCGCTCCGCTTAATCGCGTTTCGTGAATCGCCAGAATATGCACCAGGGGCGACTACCGACTCCTCCCGTTTCACCCTCCATCTTTTGACCTAAATCTTCAGCGCAATTCAACTTCACGCAAGGGGCACACGAGATGCGCGTTTTCGCCATTTTGCCCGCTGTCACGCGAATCACTTTCCAAGCAAATCTGAATCTAAAGTTATATAAAGCTTTATCCTCGGATTAATTTTCTTTTCGACAGAAGGTTTTAGACTTTGGAATACATAGGATGGAGAGATGAAAATGTTTGAGACAAAGAGAAGTGCGAAGCGGATTCGGATAGAAGTGCCGGTGCATCTGGATCCGGGATCCGGCGTTACCCGGGATGTCAGCCAGTCCGGAGTCTACTTCTTCACCGAGCAGCCGTTTTCACCGGGCATGCCCATCAGCCTCATCCTGGAACTCGATTATGTCTTCCCCGGAGAGCCTGTGCATCTCCGCTGCCAGGGGAAGGTGGTGCGGGTGGAAGAGGTTGGGGAAAGGGTGGGCGTGGCGGCCAGCATCAGCGATTTTCAGAGCGCCGCTTGAGTTGCGGGAGGAGACAGGTCGCCGGTGAAAGGCCGGAGAGAGGGATATGGATTTGAAAAGGGACGAGGAACCTTGTTGTTCACGGGACGCGGGTTTGGAAGGGTCATTATCAAAAAGGAGGCAAAGATGAGAAGAAAGGGAATGATCACAATTCTGGCGTTGGTGTTACTGATGGCCGGCTGGTGCGGAGTGGGATGGGCAAAGGATATGGTAAGGGCGGAGGTGACCGAACCCGACGCTATAGTCACCCCCAACGGTTTGGCAAATGGGACGATTCATGTTGTCTACACGGTGAACGCATTGGCATTCACTACGGGATTTTTCAACAGCTTTGATCTCAATCTTGACATCGCGGCAAGGTCCGGCAACCCTGAAACGGCTTACCCTCTTACCCTGAATCTCACCCAGAAACAGAGCGGGGATGCCAGCCTGGAATTGACCCCGGCTACCCCCAGCTTCGGTGTGAACGGGCCGGGGGCGGTGGGTTCGACGGGCGTTACAGTGACCATCCCTTCGGGGGCCCCGGACGACGACGAGACGACCTTGACCGGCGTATTGCAGCTGGAAGCCAGCCCCGGAAGCGGCAACAATGCCCATCTCGATACCATCACCACGATCGTGGTCAAGGTTATCCTGTTGCATCCGACCGCCTGCCTGAAGGTGGTTGACTTTATTACCGATCAGGACTTCACCAGGATGCTCGCCACAGCGACGGCCTCCGCCCCCATTGAGGTTAAGGTGAAAAACGGCAACATCCAAAATACTAATCCTCCGCAGCTTTCCGACAACATCTTGATTGCCAACAACTGCAGCGATGCCCAGACCTTTGACCTGCAGATCGCACTTGACAGCAGATTCGAAACCAGCCCGGCAGGGAACCCCGGCAACGCGGTCTTCACCTACCAGACTACGGGCATTTACGAGGAGCCGACCACCAGCCTCGGTTCTTTTGGCACCGGGACACCGCAGGGGCAGCAGCTCTGCCTGGGGAATGTGACGGTACCGGCCGGTCAGACATTTCTGGCCACGGTGCACATGCGCATCGGTTCGAATGTGACAACCGCCTTGCCTGAGGACGGCACCTTCGACTTTCTTGCGGCGGTGTTGGAAACCGCCTCTTCTTCATGTTCTTCCGGCACCTACCTGTGGTTGGCTGGCCCGAATCCGGCGCCGGTGCAACTTCCCTTCATGGTGACCGTCCAAGGGAACTCCAAGTGATCTAGGACGGCAGCCGCCGGCAATATGACCCGGTCAGGCCGCTCCGAAGCAGGAGCGGCCTTTTTTCTAGCCACGGCATTTCACACCAGCCCTCTCTTCTGAGCATACAGGGTCAAATCCACCCGGTTTTCGATCCCGAGCTTCTTGTAAACGTTGTGAAGGTGGATTTTCACCGTTCCTTCGCGTAGTCCCAACTTATCGGCGATCTCCCGGTTGCTCTGTCCTTTGGCGACCAGGTGCACGGTCTCGATCTCTCGGGGCGTGAGGATGTTGGCGAGCCGGCGGGCCCCGGCTTCCCGCCGCAGCATCTTTTCAACGGCGTGGCCGACCGACTCTTTTTCCAGCCACTGGCCGCCGGCAGCCACCTTGCGCAGACATTGGGGCAGCAGGTGGGGCGGCATGGTTTTCAGCACCACACCCGGTACCCCCAGGCGCAGGGCTTCCAGGGCCAGCGTGTCGTCTATTATGGATGTAAGAAGGATGGAGCGGGTGGGCAGGGAATACCCTTTCAACTCGCGAATGAGCTGCAGACCGCTTCGGTCCGGGAAGTGAACGTCGAGAACCAGCAGGTCGGGGCGATGGCTGCGCACAGTCTTGAGGGTATCGCCGGCGGTATTGCAGCGTGCGACCACCTGCAGATCAGGCTCGGATGAAAATAAATGTTCTATGCCAAGCAGAAAAATGGGATGAGGGTCGGCCAATACAACGGTCAGAGACATGATCCCTCCGGACAAGGCAGCAATCAACGCAAGAATGCTGATAGTTTATCACGTCAACAGCAAGTTACCATTTCCATCTAATCCGGATCTGCTGGAGCATGTCAGGCGAGGTGCCATTAAAGAGCTTCAGAAACGACGGAGATTAGAATCCATACCATTGCAGGAACTCTTTCCGGATCGGTTTCGATTCTATCAGGCGCAGGCGCAGCATCAAGGTTTCAGATAGCTTCGTATCCCCTGCGGAAACGACTTCGGCGCGATTCCGAAGACCTCCGCCCACTCCTTCGGGTCGCATTCGTTCCCCTCCAGCAGCATGGTCATCTGGCTGGTGGTGAGGGGGAAGGCGGAGAAGTTTTCGAGCAGGGAGACGACCGGTTTCATCAGGCCGACAGGTTGATGAACTTTGGACACCCGGTTTTTCCCGAGAGCCTCGCCGATCAGATCGAGCACCTCGTTGTAGCTGTAGCTCACCGGACCGCAGCAGTGAAAGGTCCTGCCGATGGTCTCCGGCAAGGCAAGAGATCTGACGAAGGAGGCGGCGACGTCCTCCACCGCCACCGGACTCATCCGGTAGCGGCCGTCGCCTATGACAGGCATGACAGGCAGCTTGCGCATCATGTCGGCCAGCATGTTGACGAAGGCGTCCCCGGGGCCGAAGATGAGGCTGGGACGGAAGATGGTCCAGGACAGGGAAGATTTCCGTACGGTCTCCTCGGCTCGCCACTTGGTCCGGTGATAGGAAGAGACGGCTTTCTCACGGGTGCCGTTGGCGCTCATATGCACGAACCGCTTCACCCGCTGGATCTCGGCCTCCGCCGCCACGTTGCGGGTGGCCTCGAAGTGCAGCTTTTCGAAGGTGATGCCGCGGCCTGGAAACTCACGAATGATCCCCACAAGGTGAATGACCGCATCGCACCCGTCAAGGGCCTCTTCCAGGGTGTCCGGCTCGGTGGCGTCTCCCGGATGGATCTGCACTCCCTGATGGACGGCGAGTTTTTTTTCCGAACCCGGCCGGACGAGGCAGCGCACCGTGTGTCCCGCCACGACCAGTTGCCGCAGCACTTCACTTCCCACGAACCCGGTGCCGCCGGTGAGGAAAACTTTCATGGAACCTCCTGAGGACTGCAGAGGACGGAGGACGGAAGAAGTCGGGCGCTTCTCCGTCCTCCGTCATCTGTCCTCTAGCCTTTGATAACCGCCATCGGTCTCAGCCGTGCCACTATTTTGCCTATCCCCGCCTGCTGCACCACTCCCACCACTTCCATGACGTCCTTGTACGCCTCGGATATCTCCTCGGCCACCGTGGCACGGCCTGCGGCGCGGATGAGGATCCCCTGGGCGGCTAGTTCCGCTTCGATGTTGCGTCCCCTGGCCTGTTTCTTCGCGGCGTGGCGGGAGAGCACCCGTCCGGCTCCGTGACAGGTGGAGCCGAACGTCTCATCGAAAGCGCCGCTGGTCCCGACCAGGACATAGGAATAGCGGCCCATGTCTCCGGGGATGAGCACCGGCTGCCCCACATTCCTGTACGCTTCGGGGGTTTCCGGGTGCCCAGGGGGGAAGGCCCGGGTGGCTCCCTTGCGGTGGACGCAAAGGCGCCGCTCCTTCCCCTGGAACCTGTGGGTCTCCCATTTGGCGATGTTGTGGCAGACGTCGTAAATGACCGAAAGGCGCAGATCGGAGGGGCCGAGGCCGAGGACCTGTTCGAAGGATTCCCGCACCCAGGAGGTGATCAGCTGGCGGTTGGCGAAGGCGAAATTGGCGGCGCAGGCCATGGCGCCCATGTACTGGGTGGCCTCAGGGCTCCTCAGCGGAGCGCAGCAGAGCTGACGGTCGGGGAGCTCTATTCCGTATTTGCGGCTGGCCTGCAGCATGACCCGCAGATAGTCGTCGCAGACCTGGTGCCCGAGCCCCCTGCTGCCGGTGTGAATGGTGACCGTGAGCTGCCCTTCGTGGAGTCCAAGGGCCTCGGCGGCCTCCTGGTCGTGGATTCTTTCGACCTGCTGCACCTCGAGAAAATGGTTGCCGGAGCCGAGAGTGCCCAGCTGCGTTCGGCCCCGCTCGAGAGCCCGATCCGAGACGAACTCCAGTTCTGCGCCGGGGATGGCGCCACCCTCTTCGATGTGCCGCAAGTCCTCCTCGCTGCCGAAACCCTGTTCCACGGCCCAGCGGGCGCCTTTTTTCAGGACCTGCCTTTCCGCCTGGGAGGAGAGCTTCAGGTCCCGCCGCTGGGAACCGACCCCTGAGGGGACGTTGCGGAAGAGAGCATCGGCCAGTTCCTTGAGGCGGGGACGGATCTCGGCCGCCGACAGGGCGGACCGCAACAGACGTACCCCGCAGTTGATATCGTAGCCGACGCCTCCGGGAGAGACGACCCCCTCTTCCAGGTCGAAGGCGGCCACCCCGCCGATGGGGAAGCCGTACCCCCAGTGGATATCCGGCATGGCGATGGAGGGACCGACGAGCCCCGGGAGGGTGGCCACATTCCGCACCTGCTCCAGGGCTTGCTGCTCCTCGCGCTGCAGGACCCGCATCAGCGCCTCGGAGGCAAAGACAAGCCCTTCGGCGCGCATTTTCCCCGTGCGGGGAATGCGCCAGCGGCAGGCGTCAATTTTCTCCACCGTGATGCTCATATGCTTCCTTCCCAATCACAAATCGAGATAGACTCGGGCCAGCCATCCCTTCTCCCCATGCTCGAGCCGGAGCTGGTGATAGGTCGCGGCCTTGATCTCCCGATCGATGGGGTGCCGATCCGGGTCGAAGGGCTCCCCGAGGATCCGGGCCCTTATCCGGTTTTCCGTTGCCTGTTCGATGACGAATTCGGCAGGAAAGAAGCCCCCGGAATCGAAGAGAAAGAGGATTTCGTTCAGCCAGTTCACCAGGAGTTCTTCTCCCTCGCCGGCCGTGATTTCGACACTTCTCTCCTCATGGGGGAGCGCCTCGGCCCCACTGATGATCTCCATCATTCCCCGGGCCGCCTGGACCAGAAGCTCATCCAGAGTCTCTCCGGCGGCTTCGATCCCCATATCGGCGGTATGTTCCAGAATGCGGTATCTCCCCATGCGCCTTCCACAACAGCGGATGAGATCCGTGGTATCCGTCCCCCTCCGCTCTTCTCCATATGCTGTCAGGCCGATCGTTCCCAAGTCACCCGACAGAGAGAATGCTCATCGCTCCAGTCTATCTTGAGTTCTCCCTGGTGCGCCTTGTTCAATGCCCGCCCCAGATGCTCGGCCAGCTTTTCCTCGGTCGTTTCAATGACCAGGTTGTCCCCTTCGCGCTCCATACGCATGATGCGCTCCAGGGGGTTCTTGGCCATCGCCTTGTTCTCCTCGTTCTTCAGGATGTTGCGAATCTCCTCCTCGTGATGCCAGAGATAATCGCCGCGAAGGGTGACTACGCCCTCGGGGTAGGACTGGGTGATCTTCTGGCAGGCGGGGCAGGCGGTCTCGACGGCCTCACGGTTTTCCCGGAGATATTTGAATTCGTTTTCCTCGAAATACCAGTGCTTGTTCTTGTAAACGGCGTGACATCGGATGCATACCGCAGGTTCCGGCCGTCCTTCGTCCATGACGTAAGGATCGAGATTGCGCCGGTTGCGGCCCCGCTTCTGGTCGGTCTCGCTTTCGAATTTACGCCCTTTTCTATCGCTGACCTGACTTCCGTGAATGCCCTTGTTTGGCATAAAATTCCTCCTTTCTCGGTATCTCCTGGTTTCAGTATACCATTTCTCTTTCGGCACAAGGCGTGGGTCCGGGGCGACCTCGCGAGCCCCGTTGAAGGCGAACATCAGGTCTGCAGACAAGTTTTTAGATGGGTCGGAAAAAAAGAAGGCGCTCGGTTGTTAAAGGGACAGGAAGACATATAGTTTTTAAAAATTTCATAATGTTTAAAGGGTGAGCTGTTGATTGTGACGGAATACGCATGGACCCGGATATTTGCTTGACAGCATGCAGACAAGGTAATAAAACTTTGTTATATAAATAAATTTAACGAAGCCAGATCTACTTATAAATGGCAAATATAAGGAAAGGCGTTCTGCAATCGGTTGAAACTGGAAAGGAGGAGAGTCCATGAAAAATGAAAACACCCCGGAACCGGTCTCCCTGCCGGAGGAGATGCTTCAGAGATGGGAGGAGAGGGGAGTCGGCCGCCGCGAGTTCATGAAATTCTGTTCGACCATGGCTGCCACCCTGGCTCTTCCCGTCAGTTTCATTCCGAAGATCGCCGAAGCGCTGGAAGCCGACAACCGGCCGCCGGTCATCTGGCTGGAATTCCAGAGCTGCAGCGGCGACTCGGAGGCCCTGCTGCGCGCCAACGCGCCCACGGCGGCGGAGCTGATTCTGGATCATCTCTCCATCGAATATGCCGAGGTGATCATGGCCGCCGCGGGCCACCAGGCGGAGCAGGCCAAGAACGAGGCCATCGAGAAGTACAAGGGAAAATACATCGCCGTGGTGGAGGGGTCGATACCGATGAAGGACGGCGGCGTCTACTGCACCATCGGCGGCGAGAGCGCTCTAAACATCGCCAGGAAGGTCTGCGGCAATGCGGCTGTTACGATCGCCGTGGGCAGCTGCGCCACCTTCGGCAATATTCCCGCCGCCGCTCCGAACCCGACCGGGGCGGTGGGGGTGCGGAAGGCCGTCCCCGGCGCCACCGTGCTCAACCTGCCGGGCTGCCCGCTCAACGCAGAAAACCTCACTGCGGCGATCGTCCACTTCATCACCTTCGGAAAGCTTCCCGCGGTCGATGGTTTGAACCGTCCTCTTTTCGCCTACGGCAAGCGGATTCACGACAACTGCGAACGCCGCTCCCACTTCGACGCGGGGCAGTATGCGGAAAAATTCGGCGATCCGGGTCATCGGAAGGGGTATTGCCTGTACAAGCTCGGCTGCAAGGGCCCGGAAACCTTCCACAACTGTCCGACGGTGCGCTACAACGAAGGGGTGAGCTGGCCGGTCATGGCCGGTCACGGCTGCATCGGCTGCTCCGAACCGCAGTTCTGGGACGCCATGACTCCCTTCTACCGGCGTCTGCCGAAGGTCCCCGGTTTCGGAATCGAAGCGACCGTCGACAAGATCGGCATCGGGCTGGCTGCAGCAACCGCCGTGGCCTTCGGCGCCCATGGGGTGATCAGCGCTCTCCGCAAGGGTGATGAATCCGATAAGGTGAAAAAGGAGGAATAAACGATGGCCAAGAAAATTGCTGTTGATCCGGTAACCCGTATCGAGGGGCACCTGCGCATAGAGGCCCAGGTCGAGGGGGGCAAGATCGTCGACGCCTGGAGCTCTTCGACCGCCTTCCGCGGTATCGAAACGATCCTGAAGGGACGCGATCCCCGTGACGCCCATCACTTCACCCAGCGCTTCTGCGGGGTCTGCACCACCGTTCATTCCATGGCCAGCATCCGCTGCGTGGAGGACGCTCTCAAAATCCGGATTCCGGACAATGCCCGCCTCATCCGCAACCTGATCATGGGAATTCAGAACGTCCAGGATCACGTGATCCACTTCTATCACCTCCACGCCCTCGACTGGGTCGACATCACCAGCGCTCTTCAGGCCGATCCGAAAAAGACGGCCCAGCTTGCCCAATCGATCTCCAACTGGCCGATTTCCGGGACTGCCTACTTCCAGGGGATCAAGGACCGTATCGCCGCCTTCGTCGGAACCGGCCGCCTCGGCCCCTTCCAGAACGCCTACTGGGGTCACAGCGCCTACCGCCTTCCGCCCGAAGCCAATCTGATGGCGGTGGCCCACTATCTGGAGGCTCTCGAGTGGCAGAAGGACATCATCAAGATCCACGCCATCCTAGGCTCGAAGAATCCCCATCCCCAGACCTTCCTGGTCGGCGGAATGTCGATTCCGGTCGATCCCGACAGCCAGAACGCCATCAACGCCGACAAGGTTGCCTACATCGGCAAGCTGCTGAAGAAAGCACGGGGCTTCGTCGAGCAGGTCTACATCCCGGATCTGCTGGCGGTGGCTTCCTTCTACAAGGAATGGGCCGGCATCGGCGGCGGCGTGGGGAACTTCCTTACCTATGGCGATTTCCCCATGGACAACAGCGGCGGCCCGGAAAGCTTCTACTTTCCCCGGGGCGTGATCATGGGCAAGGACATCTCCAATGTCATGGAGATGGATGAGACCAGGATCGCCGAGTACGTCACCAAATCCTGGTACACCTACTCCGGCGGCGACGACAAGGGCCTGCACCCCTACGATGGCGAGACCAATCACAAGTACACCGGCCCCAAACCTCCCTATGAGTTCCTCAACACCGAGGAGAAATATTCCTGGGTCAAAGCTCCCCGCTATATGGATCAGCCGATGGAAGTCGGGCCGCTGGCCCGTATGGTTGTGGCTTATGCGGGAGGGCACAAGGAAGTTCAGGACACGGTCAATTTCGTCCTTGGCAAGTTGGGGGTCGGCCCCGAGGCGCTCTTTTCCACCCTCGGCCGCACCGCCGCCAGGGGGATCGAAACGCTCCTCCTGGCTCAGAAGAATGAAATATGGCTGAAGCAGCTCGCGGACAACATGGGCCGGGGCATTCTCGAAGTGCACAACAGCGAATTCTGGGACCCCTCCACCTGGCCGAAGGAGTCCCGGGGATTCGGCTACCACGAAGCGCCGCGCGGGGCGCTCGGCCACTGGATCCGCATCGAGAACGGCACCATCGCCAATTTCCAGGCGGTTGTTCCCTCGACCTGGAACGCCGGTCCCCGCGATCCCATGGGGCAGATGGGCCCTTATGAGGCGGCGCTTATCGGCACCCCTATTGCCGATGAACACCAGCCGCTGGAGATCCTGCGCACCATCCACTCCTTCGATCCCTGCCTTGCCTGCGCGGTGCACGTGCTCGACGGCAAGAGGACGGAGATCATAAAGGTCAGGGCGCTGTAAACCGGGGCGCGGGACGAGGGACGCGGTACGAGGAGCAAGCTCTTCGCGTTCCGCATCCCGCGTCCCGCGTCCCGCTCCCTTGGAGGTTGTCATGCTCGAGATACGCTATGTGTGGGAATGGCCGGTCAGGCTGACGCACTGGATCAATGTCCTCTCCATCACGGTTCTGTCGGTGACGGGCTTCTACATCGGCCATCCCTTCTATACCGCCACCGAAACGGCACAGTACATCATGGGGTGGAACCGCTTCATTCACTTCGTCTTTGCCTATCTCTTCACGGTCTCGGTGATCGTCCGGATCATCTGGGCATTCATGGGCAACAGATATGCCTCCTGGAGGGTGTTTTTTCCATGGGCTTCGCGGGAGGGAAGAAAAGGGATGATCGAAACCTTCAAGTTCTATACCTTTCTGGAAAAAAAGACCCCCGATGTGGTGGGACACAATGCGCTGGCGGCCATGGCTTACCTGGTGATCTTTGCTCTTTTCCTTCTGCAGATCGTCACGGGCTTTGTCCTTTACGGCCAGTTCGCTCCGGGTGGTTTCTGGGCCACGGTCTTTGGACCCCTGCTGGTCGCTTTCGGGGCACAGAGTATGCGGCTGACCCACCATATCATCATGTGGCTGCTCATCGGCTTTTCCATCCATCACGTCTACAGTTCCTGGCTGATGGATGTCAAGGAGAAGAACGGCACCCTGAGCAGCATCTTCGGGGGGTACAAGTTCGTTGAACCGGAGGATCTGCATTGAGCATCCTGGTCCTTGGCCTCGGCAACGCATTGATGTCCGACGATGGTTTCGGCTCAAGAATGGCCGAAATGCTGCAAACGCGCTTCCGTTTTTCTTCCGGGGTTGCCGTTCTTGACGGCGGCACCCTCGGTCTTGACCTCCTCCCGCGGCTGGAGGGGATCGATCGCCTGCTCATTATCGACGCTCTCGAGATGGACGCCGAGCCGGGAGCTGTCTTTCGCCTCGAGGGGGAAGAAGTCCCGCGGGCCTTTGCGAGCAAACTTTCCGTGCATCAGATGGGGGTTCAGGACCTGCTGGCGGTCGCCGAGCTGCAGGGTCACCTTCCGTCCGAACTTGTCGTATGGGGAGTGCAGCCGGGTACGGTTGAAATGGGACTGGATCTCACTCCAGCGGTAACTGCCGCCACGGATAAAGTCCTGGCGGGGGTCCTTGAAGAGCTGCGCGCCTGGGGGGTTGATTTGCGACATCCGCCTGAGCAATTTTAATCCATTTTGGTATAGTGGTGGGGGTCGTTTGGAGGCGGCCCCTTTTCTCTTGGCGGCACGCCGGCAGGCTGGAGATAAGAATGAAGCGGACACCATTACTGCTTTCCTTGCTGCTGCTGTTGACCGCCTGCGGCGAGTCGATCTCCTACCCCGAGCGCACGCCCCCGGAGGACTTCCTGCAAATGCAGATCAATGTGGAAGCGGGACGGGAGCTTTTCCGGGAGCACTGCGTTCTATGTCATGGAACTCTGGAGGAGGGGCGCAGCCTGAGTGCCGAATTCAACTCCCCAGCCTCCACCTTCGAGGCGATCCGTTATCGGTCGGTTGATCCCGCCTACCTTTTCTGGCGGATCGCCAAGGGCAAGACGGTCGAGCCCTATCTCTCGCGCGGCTCGATCATGCCCGCCTGGGGGCCGCATTTCACCGATGAACAGATCTGGCAACTGGTCGCATATATTCGAATTCGCCCATGAGGAAAAATTAAATACTCATAAAACGTTAGCCGAACACCACTTTTTGCCTTTTCCTTTTTGCAAACCGCACATTTTTATTTAAACTTTTTTTCTTTTTTATTGAAGTTAAATTTGATAATAATACGACGTTTGAGACTTGATGATGACCCGGTTCTTGCATTAATCCGCAGTCTTGCCGGCGCATCGAGCGGGAATGCCCTGCCGGTAGACGAGTTTTCGGCTTATTACTTATCAGTGCCGGAGGGGCAAAAACGGCCGGAAACAGTCATTATGGGCGAATATAAAATTTGAAGCGGGCGGGTTGGCCGACCGCGAATGAGAGTGAATGGTGAGGCCGGCCAGATATGCCGGCCTTGGACCCGGGTGGAAGAAGACAAACGATAGGGAGCAAAAATGCAGGAGTCGACAGCTATGGGAGACAAGGAAAAATCAATTGACGCCGAAGCTTTGGGCCTGAAAAGCGTCGGGACAATTTTCCACAATCTGGGCTATGACGAGCTCTTCGAGCATGAGAGCAGAAATGCCGAAGGCAGCGTCTCGGAAAACGGCACCATGATGGTGGACACTGGTAAATTCACCGGCCGCTCGCCCAAGGACAAGTACTTTGTCCATCAACTCCCCTCCTTCAGGAACATCGCCTGGGGTAAAATCAACCAGCCGGTTGCTCCCGAGATCTTTGATGAACTCTTCGCCGAAGTTACGGAATATCTTTCCGGCAAGGATCTCTACGTGACCGACGGCTTCTGCGGCGCAAATGAAAAAACCCGCAAATCTGTCCGCTTCGTCACCGAATTCGCCTGGCAATCTCATTTCGTGAAGAACATGTTCATCTCTCCCGGCGCCGAAGATCAGGCCGCCTTCGCTCCCGACTTCACCGTCTACAAAGCCAGCAATCTGCCGAATAAAAACTGGGAACGCCACGGCCTCAACTCCGAGGTCTTCATCATCTTCAACATCGAGAAAAATGTCGCCATCATCGGCGGCACCTGGTACGGCGGGGAGATGAAGAAGGGGATCTTCACCATGATGAACTACTGGCTCCCCCTGCAGGGCATCCTCTCCATGCACTGCTCGGCCAACGTCGGCAAGGACGGGGACGTCTGTCTCTTCTTCGGCCTCTCCGGGACGGGAAAGACCACCCTCTCCACCGACGCCGCCCGCAAGCTCATCGGCGACGACGAGCACGGCTGGGACGATGACGGCATCTTCAACTTCGAGGGGGGGTGCTATGCCAAATGCATCAACCTGTCCGCCGAAAGCGAGCCGGAAATCTATTCGGCCATCCGTCGCAACGCCCTGCTGGAGAATGTCGTCGCCGACGAGGACGGGGTGATCGACTTCGACGACCAGTCCAAGACCGAGAATACCCGCGTCTCCTATCCCATCGAGCACATCGAGAACCACGAGCCGTCCCTCAAGGCCGACCACCCCACGAACATTATCTTTCTCACCTGCGACGCCTTCGGCGTGCTTCCGCCGGTCTCCAAGCTGACTAAAGAGCAGGCGATGTACTACTTTCTCTCCGGCTACACCGCCAAGGTCGCCGGCACCGAGCGCGGTGTCACGGAGCCGACGGCGACCTTTTCGGCATGCTTCGGCGAAGCGTTCCTGCCGCTGCCCCCCACCGCCTATGCGAAGCTGCTCGGCGAGAAAATGGAGAAGCACGGCGTCAACGCCTACCTGGTCAACACCGGATGGACAGGCGGCGGCCACGGAGTCGGCAAGCGCATGAGCATCAAGGCGACCCGCGCGTGCGTCAATGCCATTCTCGACGGCAGCATCAATGCAGTCGAATTCGAAGAAACCCGCTGGTTCCGCCTGCGGATCCCCAAGAGCCTGCCCGGAGTCGACAGCGCCATCCTCAATCCTCGCAACGCCTGGGCCGACAAGGAGTCCTTCGACGCCACCGCCAACAAGCTGGCCGGGATGTTCATGGAGAACTTCAAGAAATACACCGCCGGCGGCGACGACTTCAACTTCACCCAGGCGGGACCGAGGGTGTAAGTTCGAACCATCACTCGCAGCAGATCAAAAGGGCAGCCTTCGCGGGCTGCCCTTTTTTGTAAATTCAAAAGATCAGAGCCTGAGCAAAGATTTTTTACGGGACCAGCAAAAAAATGCCCCGGCTTGAGGGGCCGGGGCCATGGGAGAGAAAGAGTGGTGGAGGAAGATCTTATCAGTTGAGCGCCTCAGCCAGCAGCTCGATGGTGTGGGCGGCGCGGATGGTCGAACCTTGTTTTTCCAGGCCGCCGCGGATCTGCATCAGACAGCCGGGGCAGTCCATGGCGACGCAGTCGGCGCCTGATTTTTCGATGTCTTTCACTTTGTCGGCAAGAATGTTTTTGGCGATGTTCGGGTGGCTGGTGAAGGAATAGGAGCCCCCGAAGCCGCAGCAGCGGTCCGAGTGATCCATTTCCACAATCTCCCGGCCCGAGGCCGCGAGGAGGTTCCGCGGCTGTTCCCACACTCCGGCTCCGCGCTTGAGATGGCAGGAGTCGTGATAGGTGACCTTCACCGGATCGGCCAGCCCTTTGAAGACGTCGGACGCGTCCAGAACCTCATCCATGAATTTGGAGACGTCCATGGTGATCGCCGACAGATGCTCGGCCTGCTGCGCCCACACGGGGTTGTCCCGGAGGTGCTCGACGAAATCGCGCTGCAGGGCCATGGTGCAGGTGGGGCAGGTGGTCAGCACATAATCGGGGTTGCCGGCGAGCATGGCCTTGACGTTCTGCTCCGCCAGCTCCACCGCCGTTTCCTTGTCTCCCGAGTAGAGGGCGGGAATGCCGCAGCAGTTCTGCTCCTGCGGATAATAGACTTCCACTCCCAGGCGGTTCATCACCTTGACCAGGTCCTTGCCCAGTTCCGGGTAGAGGAAATCGTTGGCGCAGCCGCCGAAGAAAGCCACACGGTGCCGGGGCGTTTCCACCGCTTGCGGAATAGTGTCGAAGAGATCGCGCAGCGGTTTTTCGGCGATGGCCGGCAGGGTGCGCCATTCGGTCAGGGACGAGAAGAACATCGGCAGATGGCGGATGGTTCGCTCCCCCCGGGTGACCGGTTTCTGCAGCAGGCTGGCGGCGCGGATCAGTGAATGGAACATTTTGCGGTTGCGCATCACCTTCCTGAAGACCAGGGACTTGCCGGTGCCGATCCCCTCTTCATCGCCGATGACTTCGCGCAGGTGGAGAATAATGCCCTCCAGGTCGATCTGGCTGGGGCAGACGGCGACGCAGGCGCGGCAGCCGATACAGGCCCGGACGATCTCTGCCGCTTTGTCCAGGCCGTGGAAGAAGGCGGTAAGGATGATGCCGATGGCGCCGATATAGATGTGGCCGAAAACGTGGCCGCCGACCGTCTGGTACACGGGGCAGACGTTGGCGCAGCCGCCGCAGCGAATGCAGCGCAGCGCGTCGCGGCAGTGGGGGGATTCGGCCAACGCGCTGCGGCCGTTATCGAGAAGGACGATGTGAAGCTCCTTTTCCTCATCGCCGCAGGGGACGGCGCCCCGGATCCAGGTGACGTAAGAGGTGAGGAGCTGACCGGTGGCGTTCTTGGGGAGAGCGCGCACCACGGCGGCGGCGTCCTCAAGGGTCGGCACCAGCTTCTCCACTCCGATCAGGGCGACGTGGATTCTGGGCAGGGTCGTCACCAGGCGGGCGTTTCCCTCGTTGGTGAGCAGGGCGATGCCCCCCGTCTCGGCCACGGCGATATTTGCGCCGCTGATCCCCATGTCGGCGTCGAGGTAGGACTGGCGCAGCTGCTCCCTGGCCACCCCGACCAGATGCTTGATTTCGGCCGGCTCTTTTTTGCCGGTCTCTTTGCCGAAGAGTTCGGCCACCTCTTCCTTGAACATGTGGATGGCGGGCATCACCATATGGCTCGGCCGTTGCCCAGCCAGCTGGATAATCCATTCGCCAAGATCAGTCTCCACCGCCTTGACTCCGGCCGCTTCCAGTGCCCGGTTCAGGTGGATTTCCTCGCTCGCCATGCTCTTGCTCTTGACCGCCAGCCTGACCCCCTTCTCCCTGGCCAGATCGGCGATATAGGCGTTGGCCTCCTCGGCGGTTTTGGCGACGAAGACCCGGGCGCCCGCCGCCTCGGCATTGGCGATGAACTGCTGCAGGTATCTCTCCCGGTTTTCCCGAACCTCGTCCTTCATTGAAGCGATCCCGGCGCGCAGCGCCTCGAAATCATGGCCGGCGAAGGCGTTCTCCCGTGCGAGCACGTAGGCATCGGCGAAGCGGTGCAGGGCCTCCTGCAGCTTCGGGGTGGCGAGAGCCCTGTCGATTTGATCTTTGTATTGGCGGGTGCGTTCTTTGCTCATGGTGTTTGCCTCTGGCGGTGCAAAATAGGTCTCATGGGGCTGGTCTTAAAGCTCCATAAAATCGTCGGACAGCCCTTCGACCAGAAATATATGCAGTTCCCGCGGGCCGTGGACGCCTATGGTGAGGACACGCTCGATATCGGCGGTGCGGCTGGGACCGGTGATGTAAGCGACGAAATTGCGCGGCCGCAGCCCGTGCAGGGCGCGCATCGCAGGGACTGCCGCCTGTTCGTCGGAAATTATTTTATTGGGATCGAGAATGACGAAGTGCCGCTCCGGCAGGGTGGTCGCCAGACGAATCGCTTCCTCCGTGCTCTCCAGAACGACCGTCCCGGTGGCGGCAAGGCCGAAGTTGGCCCCGGTCACCCCGGCGGCCGCCTGCGGGGCGGACCGGCGGAAATCGTCCCGCTCCACCCTGCAGCCCGCATCGCTTAGCCGCTCCGCGAGCCCTGCCCGCTTACCGCTGGGGAAGGACGGTACCAGGACGGTTCCGCCGCAGCGGCTTTTAATATAGGAAACCGCGTCCTCCAGGTTTCCCTTCCGGACTTCCGCACCGGCCTTTTCTGCCGATTCACAAAATTGCTCAACGAGGGAATTGACGGCCATGATCTCATCCTTTAAATTGGTCTTACCAATAATTCTTTTTCAAATTACGGGAAAACGGAAACGATGTCAAGCCGCTAAAACGTTTTTTCTCCGCAGGAGGTCCTCCTTTGCCCTCAAATCAGGTGGAGTCGAAAGCCTGTCGACCATAATTTGAATCAACGATTCAGAATTGAATCAATGCAAAAAAGCAAGTATTCTAAGGGTAGTCACTTGACATCAACACTTTAAGATTCAAAGTTGTATCAAAAATAATTTCCTTTATTTTCTTTTTGCGCGGTACATCGCGATTTTCAACCGTTTTTTTATTATGGTACGCGCTTTGCTGAATAAGGGGGCACAATCCCCTTCCAATATGAGGTGAATCATGAAAGACGTTTTCTTGATCGAGGCTCTTCGGACCCCCTTCGGAGCTTTCGGAGGAAATCTGTCCGAGGTCCCCGCGCCGGACCTGGCGGCCCGGGTCATCAGCGAACTGGTGCGGCGCCATGCGGTGCCCGGCAACGCCGTAGACGAGGTGATCATCGGCCAGGTTCTCCAGGGAGGGAGTGGCCAGGCCCCCACCCGCCAGGCATCCCGGGCGGCCGGCCTCCCCGACAGCGTCCATGCCATGACCATCAACAAGGTCTGCGGCAGCGGACTGAAATCGCTCATGCTGGGCGCCGATGCCATCCGCCTGGGAGAAGCGGGGGTGGTAATCGCCGGGGGGATGGAGAGCATGTCCCTCTCCCCCTATGCAGTGCCCGGCGCCCGCTTCGGCCATCGCATGGGGAACGGAGCACTTATCGACCTGATGCTCCATGACGGCCTGGTCGATCCCTATTCCGGGCGCCACATGGGAGAGATCACCGAGGACTGGGTCCAGGGACACGGCCTCTCCCGGGAGGAGCAGGACGCCTTCGCCAGCCGATCCTATGCTCGTGCCCGTGAGGCGCTGAAGGGCGGGATCTTCGAAGACGAGCTGGTGCCGGTCGTGCGCAAAACCCGCAAAGGGGAGATCACGATTGCCGAGGACGAGGAGCCCTTCAAGGCTGACCTGGAGAAACTTTCCTCTCTTCGTCCAGCTTTCCGCAAGGACGGGACGATTACCGCCGGAAACGCCTCTACGATCAACGACGGCGCCGCCCTGGCCCTTCTGGCCGGCACGGACGCGGCGAAGGATCTGGGCCTGAAGCCTGTCGCCCGCCTGGTTGCCGCCGTCACCCACAGCATCGCCCCGGAACTCTTCGCCGAGGCGCCCGTGGAGGCGATCCGCAAAGTGTCAGCCAGGGCCGGATTGAAACCGGCCGACATCGGTCTTTTCGAAATCAATGAGGCCTTCGCCGCCGTTCCCCTTATTGCCATACGCCAGCTCGCCCTGGATCCCGAGAGAGTGAACGTCAACGGCGGAGCTGTGGCCATCGGCCATCCCGTCGGCGCCAGTGGCGGGCGCCTCACGGCCACCCTGATCCGGGAAATGAAGAAGCGCCGGGAGCGCTACGGCATCGCCGCCCTGTGTATCGGCGGTGGCGAGGCGGTTGCCGCGCTCTTCGAACTGGTTTAAGAAATTGAAAAACGTCAAAGGAGGAACGAGTATGAAACCGGTATATACCGATGCGGCTGAGGCGTTGGAGGGTCTGGTCCGGGACGGCATGACTGTCGCCGCTGGGGGCTTCGGACTCTGCGGCATCCCTGAAAAACTGATTCTGGCCCTCAGGGACTCGAAGGCGAAGGACCTCGTTGTGGTCAGCAACAATGCGGGGGTCGACGATTTCGGACTCGGGCTGCTTTTGCAGACCCGCCAGATTCGAAAAATGATCTCCTCCTACGTGGGGGAGAATGCCCTTTTCGAGAAGCAGTTCCTCTCCGGCGAGCTGGAACTTGAACTCACCCCCCAGGGGACGCTCGCCGAGAAGTTGCGTGCGGGAGGTGCGGGAATTCCCGCCTTCTTCACCCGCACCGGGTACGGCACCCTTCTGACCGAGAAGAAGGAATCCAGGGAGTTCGGCGGTGAAATGTACGTCCTGGAGGAAAGCATCCACGCGGACCTCTCCATCATCAAGGCATGGAAAGCCGACAGGGCGGGAAACCTGGTCCTGCGTAAGACCGCCAACAACTTCAATGTTGCCTGCGCCAAGGCAGGGCGACTGACGGTGGCCGAAGTGGAGGAAATCGTGGAGATCGGCGATCTCGATCCCCACCACGTGCACGTCCCGGGGATCTACATCGACCGCATTCTTCTGGGGACCGGATACGAGAAGCCCATCGAGCAGCGCACCGTTTCCGGCGCCGGCATCTCGGCCAAGGGATTCAACGAGCAGAGGGAGTGGATGGCCCGGCGCGTCGCCCGGGAACTCGAGGATGGCGCCTACATCAACCTGGGAATCGGTATGCCGACCCTGGTGGCGAACTTCATCCCGGAAGGGATCCGCATCACCCTCCAGTCGGAGAACGGCCTCCTCGGCATCGGCCCCTTCCCGGCAGAAAATGACATTGACGCCGACCTCATCAATGCCGGCAAGCAGACGATCACCGCCCTCCCGGGAGCGAGCTACTTCGACTCCTCCGAGTCCTTCGCCATGATCCGGGGGGGACACATCGATCTTTCCGTTCTGGGGGGGATGCAGGTCAGCCGCACCGGAGACCTGGCCAACTGGATGATCCCCGGCAAGATGGTCAAGGGGCCGGGCGGCGGCATGGACCTCGTTTCGGGAGTGAAGCGGGTGGTCGTGATGATGGAGCACTGCGCCAAGGGGGACACCCCCAAGATCCTGGAGGAGTGCACCCTCCCCATCACCGGAAAAGGGGTGGTCGACCTGCTGGTCACCGACAAGGGGGTGTTCGAGGTCGACGGCGAGAGGGGACTGATTCTCATCGAGATCTCCCCCTTCTCCAGTCTGGAGGATATCCGGCAGACGACCGGCTGTGCTTTCCGGGTGTCGGATTCCTTGGCCGTGGCCTGAAATCTGCTCTGGTATTGAAGGCCTGGCAGGACAAATTCCTCGGAACTTTTTCGAAGGTGTCATTCATTTGAAAGGAGAATCATGATGGAAAAACGGGTCGCCGTAGTCACCGGGGCCGCCAGCGGGATTGGGCTGGCGGTCGCCGAAGCACTCGTCGGGAAGGGGCACCGGGTGGTCATGGCCGACGTGAACGCCGAAAAGGGAGTGGCGGAAGCGGAGCGACTGGGGGCACTTTTTGTTGCCGCCGATCTGGCGGATCGCTCCGCATGCCGCAACCTTATTGAACGGGCCGCCGACGCCGGCGGCTCGGTGGACATCCTGGTCAACAACGCCGGGATTCAGCACGTCAGCCCCGTGGAGGATTTCCCGGAGGACAAGTGGGATTTCATGATCTCCCTGATGCTGACAGCGCCCTTCCTTCTCACCCGCTATGCCTGGCCCCACATGAAGAAAAAGGGCTGGGGGCGCGTCATCAACATCAACTCCGTCCACGGTCTGCGGGCGAGCGAATTCAAATCCGCCTACGTCTCGGCCAAGCACGGCCTGATGGGACTGACCAAAACGACGGCCCTGGAGGGCGGACCTCACGGCATCACTGTGAACGCCATCTGCCCGGCCTACGTGCGCACCCCCCTGGTCGACAACCAGATCGACGCACAGGCGAAGACCCACGGCATTCCCCGGGATTCGGTGATTCAGACGATCATGCTGAAAAAAGCCGCGGTCAAGAGGCTGATCGAACCGTCCGAGATCGGCGAAGCGGTCCTTTTCCTCTGCTCGGAAGCAGCCTCCTGCATGACCGGAGTCGACTTCACCATCGATTGCGGGTGGACGGCAACGTAGGGATAACCCGGAGTTGTTGGTTTGTCCTTTCATTGGTACTTTGCACGCATCTTAAGGTTTTCATGGACAAGGAACTTCTCGAAATCGTCTTCGACAATGTCTACAACGGCATTTATCTCACCGACGGCCAGGGTGTTACTCTGCGGGTGAACCGCACCTTTGAGGAGATGTCCGGAATTTCCAACGAGGAACTTGCCGGCAGGAGGCTTCAGGACATGGTGGGAGAGAACAACCTTTTCACCGGATCGGCCACTCTTCTCGTCCTGGAACGAAAGGCTCCCGCCACGGTGACTTACTCTACCCGGGCCGGCCGCAAACTCCTGGTTCGGGGGAAGCCTATATTCGATGAGAATGGGCGCATCCGCTATGTCGTCAATACCATCTGGGACCTGACGGTGGTCAACTACCAGAAAAAAATCGATTCCGATACGGCCCGCGATCATCTGCTGTCCGAGGAGGACATCATCGCCTGCAGCGAGCGCATGATGGAGGTCGTCGACCTCTCCCTGCGGGTGGCGAATACCGATTCGACCGTTCTGATTACCGGCGAGACGGGGGTCGGGAAAAGCCTCATCGCCCGCCTCATCCACCGCACCAGCGAACGGGGGAAGGAAATGCCCCTTTTGCAGATCAACTGCGCGGCCATACCTGAAACCCTTATTGAATCGGAACTTTTCGGATACGAGGCGGGCTCCTTTACCGGAGCCGACCGCAAGGGCCGGCCGGGGCTCTTTGAAACCGCCGACAGAGGGACGATTTTTCTGGATGAGATTTCCGAGCTTCCCCTCCACGTCCAGTCCAAGTTGCTGGGAGTCATCCAGGACCGGGAATTCTACAAGGTGGGAGGTCGACGCGTCCGGTCCGTGGACGTGCGGATCATCGCGGCTACCAACCGGGACCTGGCCTCCCTGGTCGCCGCGGGAAAGTTCCGGGCAGACCTCTTTTACCGGCTCAACGTGGTCCCCGTCCACGTCCCTCCGCTGCGGGAGCGACCGGAGGACATTCCTCCGCTGATCCGCTACTTCGTCGACAAGTACAATCGCAAATACCGGCGGTATCGCCGCTTTTCTCCCGATCTTCTCGACTGCCTCCAGGGTCTGCCCTGGGCGGGAAACGTCCGGGAACTGGAAAATTTCATTGAACGCATCATCGTGACCTCGGGAACCGAGGAAGTAACCTCCCGGGGAATCGGTCTGTGCGAAAGCCAGGGTGAATTCAGGGAGGAGCTTTCGCTCAAAGAGGCCTTGGCAGAACACGAACGGACCATTCTTCACCAGGCTCTGCGACAGTACGGCACAACGCGCCGGGTCGCGCGGGCCCTTGGGATCAGCCAGGCCAGCGCGGCACGCAAGCTCAAGGAACTCAGGGAGGAATCCGGAAAAGTGCAAACGAAAAGGGATCCCTGAGGCTCGGCCGCGCAGGAAATCTTTCAAATATTTCCATAGAACGATATTTGTTTTTTCTTGACATGGATTTGGAAGGAGGCTAGGGTTTACGGAAAGCAAAATGGTATTACCAATTTTTTATCTGACCTAGGGAAATTGAAAGGCCGACAGCGGGTCGGCCAAAGGCAAACACCGAAGAAGGAGGAAGAACATGAAGAGATGCAGAATGCTGGTTGGGCTGATGGTTGCTGCGAGCCTGCTCATGGCGCCCCAGGCCTTCGCCGCCAAGCGGGAGAAGTTCGGTGTGGACAAGCGCCACGAAGAAGTGAAAAAGGAATTGAGAACCATCAAGCCCTCAAAGGAAGAATTCAAGTGGAAAATGGTTATGCCCTGGTCCAAGGGACTCCTTTTCTACGACATGGCCCAGCACTTCGCCGACTCAGTCGCCCTCGCTTCCGGCGGACGCCTGGAAATCAAGCTCTTTTCCGCCGGCGAACTGGTCGGAGCAATGGAGAGCTTTGACGCCGTAAGCAAAGGTTCGGCCGATATCGGTCACGACTGGCCCGGATACTGGAAGGGCAAGAACGAGAACTTCGTCTCCTTCGCTTCCGTCCCTTTCGGTCTCGATGCCGAAGGTTACAACATCTGGCTTTATGAGCGCGGCGGCCTGGAGCAGATGCAGGAACTGTACGGCCGCTATAATCTTTACGCACTGCCCGGCGGAAACGGCGGCCAGGAAATGGGCTTCTTCTCGAACAAGAAGGCCACCAAGATGGCGGATTTCAAGGGGATGCGAGTGCGGACCCCCGGCTGGTACATGGACATCATGAACTCCCTGGGCGCCTCGGTCACTCCTCTGCCCGGCGGCGAGGTCTACCTGGCCCTGGAGCGCGGCGTCATCGATGCCGCCGAATTCAGCTCCCCGGCCATCAACTACCCCATGGGCTTTGACGAGATCACCAAGTACGTCATCGAGCCGGGCGTCCACCAGCCCTCCGTTCAATGCGCCATCTTCATCAACAAGGATTCCTACAACAAGCTTCCGGCCGACCTGAAGTGGATTATTGACATCGCCGCGAAAGAAACGCAGCTGTGGTCCAACGCATGGCAGGAGCAGCTGAACATCGAGGCGATCAAACTCTTCAAGCAAAAGGTCGAGTTCGTCAAGATGGACGACGAGGCGATCACCGCCTTCGCCAAGCGGACGAAGGAATACCTCGATGAGGTTAAAGCCAAGCACCCCGATGTGAAAAAGACCCTCGACTCCCAGGAGCAGTTCAAGAAGGACTTCGCCGAATGGCGTGAGGTCCGCAGCGGTCTGACCCCCTGGCCGATTGATGATTTCATCAACGGCAAGCGTATGCAGTAACTTCCTGAAAAGCGGCGGGGGCTCCCACGCCCCCGCCTTGCTTTTTCCAGGTAAATCCCAAAGATTTGTGTGAGGTATGCCATGCTGCAAATAGCTCGTTTTATCGATGCCCTAAACGAGTTTTTCGGTCGTTATAATTCCTACCTGATTCTTCCTCTGATCGGGGTGATCTCTTTCGAAGTTTTGATGCGCTACGGTTTCAATTCACCGACTGTTTGGGCCTTCGAACTGACCGTCTTCATTTATGGCGTCCATTTCATGCTGGCCCTCGGCCATTGCCACAAACATGACGGACATGTGGCCATCGATGTTTTCGAGGCCAGGCTGCCACAGAGGCCGCGAACCATTCTGCGGATTTTAGCCAACATAGTTATCTTCATCCCGACCATCGGGATGCTCTCCATCTGGTCGGTTGTCTATGCAAGTTCCTCCTGGGGTATGACCGAGCATGCCTCTTCTTCCTGGAGCCCGGCAATTTACCCGTACAAATCACTTATGGCTCTTGGGTTCATTCTGTTTTTCCTGCAAGGTGTTTCCAAGTTGATTAATGATTTTAGATCCCTGCGCAGCGTCGAATAGTCGCAGTCCGCTCCGGAGAAGTTTATGACCCCCGAAATCATGACAGTTCTGATGTTCGTCACCCTGGTGGTTGCCATTACCCTCGGACATCCCCTGGCGGTGACCCTGGCTGCGGTGGCAACCCTGTTCGGCCTGATTGATAACGGCTTTAATGTTCCCGCACTGCTCGACCTTTTTGTCAATAACTCCTGGGGTATTTTCCTGAATTACACCCTGGTGGCAGTGCCGCTTTTCATCTTCATGGCACAGATCCTTGACCGCTCAAAGGTTTCCGAAGGGCTGTTCGACGCCTTATACATCGTCCTCGGCGGCTTGCGAGGCGGTCTGGGACTGGCGGTCATCGTCGTTTCAACCGTTTTCGCCGCCACCACCGGCATCATTGGCGCATCCGTCGTCGCCATGGGGCTGATGGCCGGGCCGGCCTTGTTGCGCCGTGGCTACGACCGTGGTATGTCAGCCGGCATCGTCTGCTCCTCGGGTACCTTGGGAATCCTCATCCCGCCCAGCATCATGCTCGTCGTTTACGGCGGTCTCACCGGGTTGAAGGAAACCTCCGTCGGCAATCTCTTCGCCGCCGCCATCCTTCCCGGCCTGGTTCTCTCCGGTCTCTACATGGTTTATGTGCTTATTCGCTGCACCATCAATCCCAAGCTCGGCCCTCCAATCCCGATTAGTGAGCGCACAGCCACTCTCGGCCAGAAGTTCACGATGACTGCGAAAAACTTCGTTCCCCCCTTCGGCCTGATCCTGGTGGTCATGGGGACGATCCTCGCCGGGGTCGCCACCCCGACCGAGGCGGCCGCTCTTGGCTGCGTCGGCGCCATGATCCTGGCCGTTGCCTACCGCAAGCTCTCCTGGGAGGTCATTACCCAGGCCTCCCTCTCCACCGCCCGAACAACCGCCATGATCATGGCTCTGTTCATCGGCGGCAAGCTGTTCAGTGTCGTCTTTCTCTTCATGGGGGGCGGCGACGTCGTGGCCGATGCTTTGCTCGGGATGGATGTCAGCCCCTACGTGGTCCTGGCGATCATGATGGCGGTGGTGTTCTTCCTGGGGATGTTCATCGACTGGGCGGCGATCCTGCTGGTGGTGGTGCCGATCTTTACTCCCATCGCCATGGAGCTCGATTTCAACCCTCTCTGGTTCGCCATGCTGGTCTGCATCAACCTGCAGACCTCATTTCTGACCCCTCCTTTCGGTTATGCGTTATTCTATTTCAAAGGGGTGGCGCCGCCGGAATACACCATGGGCGACATCTACCGGGGGATCATACCTTTTGTGGCCATCCAGGTCATCGGCCTGGGGATCATGATCGCCTTCCCCGAAATCATCACCTGGCTTCCCGAGGTCTTCTTCGGTGGCTGATACAAAAATTAAAAAAAGGAGAAAAGGCATGCTGCCGGACATCCGAACCATCCTTTACGCTACGGGCCTGGGCCCGGCCGCCCCTTACGTCTATCGCTATGCCATGAGTCTGGCGAACCGGTACGATGCGGGGATAATCGCTGTGCACGGCATGGAACCCCTGTCTCCCTTCGCCCAGAGCCTGGTGGAACTGCATGTTTCCCATGAGCAGACCGAGGAGTTGCATCGTCAGGCGCAAGAGCAGGTCAAGGAACGTCTGCGGGAGCGTATCCAGCGCCTCTGCACGATGGATAGCGCTGAAAACCCCGGGGAATGCGACCGGATCAGGGAGATCATCGTCATGGAGGGACAGCCCGCCCAGGTCGTTCTGGAAGCGGCTACCCGGATCGATGCCGACCTGATCGTCATGGGATCTCACCGGCATACCGTCATCGGAGAGGCGATGCTCGGCACCACTACTCACAAGGTGCTGCACGGCACCGACAAACCGGTGCTGGTGGTGCGCATCCCGGACGGCTATCGGGAAGAGGGATTTTAAGATGATCTCCCAGACCGCCATCGGCCATCTCAGGGAAAAGCTGGGCGCGAGGAACGTTCTTCACGAGAAGGAGGACCTTCTCGTCCTGGGCTACGATTCGACGCCCGGGGTCCATCATCTCCCTGAGGTCGTGGTCTACCCCACCACGACGGAGCAGGTGATGGAAGCGATGGGAATCGCCCGGCGCGAGGGGCTGCCCATCGTCCCACGGGGCTCGGGAACGGGCCTCTCCGGGGGGAGCGTGCCCGTCAAAGGGGGAATGGTCCTCTGTCTGACGCGGATGAACCGCATCCTGGAAATCGATGAGGAGAATCTCACCGCCACGGCCGAGGCCGGAGTGATCACTCTCGATCTCTTCACCGCCACGGCCGAAAAGGGACTCTTCTACCCGCCCGACCCCGGGTCGCAGAAGGTCTCCACCCTGGGGGGGAACGTGGCTGAGAACGCCGGGGGACTCCGGGGCCTTAAGTACGGCGTGACCCGCGATTACGTGATGGGTCTCAAGGGGGTCCTTCCCGACCTGAGCGTTATCTCCACGGGCGGCAAGAGTGTCAAGGACGTGGCGGGCTACGGTTTCAAGGACCTGCTCGTGGGCAGCGAAGGTACCTTGGGGATCGTCACCGAAATCACCGTCAAGCTCGTCCCGCCGCCAAAGGACAAGCGAACCATCCTCGCCTACTTCTCCGACATACGCACGGCCGGCGAGGCCGTTTCCCGCATCATCGCCGCAAAAATCATCCCATCGACCATGGAGATTATGGACCGGGCGACCATCAACTGTGTCGAAGACTACGTCAGGATCGGTCTGCCGCGCGAGATGGCCGCGCTGCTGCTGATCGAGGTCGACGGCCACCCCGCGCCGGTGGCCGAAGAAGCCGCCGGTGTGCAGAAAATTCTCGAAGAAGTCAAGGCCGCCGAGATTCACGTAGCCAGGAATGCACAGCATGCCGCCAGCCTCGCGGCGGCCCGGCGGACCGCGCTGTCGGCGCTGGCACGGGTCTCTCCGACCACCCTGCTGGAAGACGCCACCGTGCCCCGCTCGCGCCTGGCCGAAACCTTCGCTGAGATCGAGCGATTGACCGAAAAATACAAGCTCAAGGTTGGCACCTTCGGCCATGCCGGCGACGGCAACCTGCACCCGACGGTGCTGTGCGATGAGCGGGACCGTGACGAGATGGAGCGAGCCCACGCCTTCTATAACGAACTCTACGAACAAGTCCTCGCCTGGGGCGGCACCGTATCCGGGGAGCACGGCATCGGCCTGGCCAAGAAGGAGTATCTCGCCCGCCAGATCGGCGAGGGGGGCGTCAAGGTCATGAAGCGCATCAAGCAGTCCTTCGACCCCGAAGGAATCCTCAATCCCGGCAAGATCTTCGACGATAGAGATCCCTGCACCAAATCGCACGTCGAGGAGGGTTTCCGTGTCTCTCCCTGATAAAAAAGGCAATTTCAAGTCCCAGGATGCCCCTCGCTACGATGACGTGCTTCAGTGCATGCGCTGCGGCTTTTGCCTGCCGACCTGCCCGACCTACGCTCTGACCGGCCGTGAGCGCTCCAGCCCCCGCGGCCGGGTCGCTCTGGCGCGGGCGGTGGCGGAGGAAAAGCTCGAGTTCACACCGGCGATCAAGGAGGAGGCTTTTTTCTGTCTCGACTGCAGGGCCTGCACCACCGCCTGCCCCTCCGGCGTGCGTGCCGGCGAGGTCATGGAAATCTGTCGCAGTCAGGCTCAGGCCTTCTATCCTCTGAGTAAATCCGGACAAGCCTTTCGCGCATTCATTCTCGAGAAGATGCTTCCTTCTCCAGAAATGTTGGAAGCCTCCATGCTGCCGACGCGGCTTTATCAGCGTCTCGGCATTCAGTGGTTGGTGCGCCACCTGAAAGTGCTCAAGGTCGGTCCCGGCTGGATGGAAAAGGCCGAGGGTATGCTTCCCCGGCTCGAAAGCCCCTTGCGGCCGCAGTTGCCCGAAGTTGTTCCGGCCAAAGGAGAGCAGCGCGGGAGGGTCGGCTTCTTTCTCGGCTGCGTCATGACCCTGATGTATCCCGGCGTCTCCCGCCAGACGGTCAGAGTGCTCTCTCACCAGGGGTTCGAGGTTGTCACCCCGAAGCAGGCCAAGTGCTGCGGCGCTCCTCACCTCTCCGAAGGGGACCGCCAGACAGCCCGGCAGCTCGCCCTGTTCAATCTCGACCTGTTCCTGTCCCTGGAGGTCGATTACATCGTGACCGATTGCGCCGGCTGCGGCGCTGCGCTCAAGGAATACGAGGAGCTTCTCGAGGGTCAGGCCGAACACGAGAAACTGACCCGTTTCCGCAGCAAAATCCGGGACATCTCCGAGTTCCTGTCGGAGGCCGGGGTGCGCACCGAGGGGCTGAAACCTGTGGAGGCCTCGGTCACCTACCATGAACCCTGCCACCTTTGCCATGCCCAGGGGATCTCGACCCAGCCCCGGGACCTGATCAGGCAGATTCCCGGGGTCGAGCTGAGGGATATGAAGGAGTCCAGTTGGTGTTGCGGCTCTGCCGCCACCTGGGGCCTGAAGTTCTCGGATGACAGCCGACAGGTTCTCGACCGCAAGCTGAAGAACGTGAAGGACACCGACGCCGAACTCCTGGTCACCGCCAACCCAGGCTGCCACCTGCAGCTCGCCTGGGGTTTGAGGGAGGCAGGGATGAAGCAGGAAGTGCTGCACGTGATGGAACTCTTCGGGAAGGCGATACCGGAGTAGACCCTGAATCCGAAAGCAGTCTCACGCGAAGTCGCGAAGAACGGAGAAGAAATTTCATTACCGCTGTGGCTCCTGAGTGCGGATTTGCTTTTGAAATAATGTAACGTTTCCGGTTGCTCAGGAGGCGATTAAATGAAATGCAAGGCGTGCGCTTGCTCCCCCAAGCATGCCCAGAATTGGCCGGCGAGGTTTCGTCGGCCTTCTTTTTTGACAATGGTTGTCGAAACACCTGACGCGTTTATACTGGATTCTGGTTCTGGGATTCGGGAGGGAGGCCATGGCGTTTGAACGGCATCGATGGCTTCGTACCGGTGGGATTCTGTCCACCGGCATTCTCCTGCTGATCGCGGGTTATCCTATGATGGGCATGTCCGGCCGTCCCTTGAAGGATAAGCTTTCATTCACAGAAGATGGAGGAGATATTGCGGTCCGTCTGGAGAAGCACGTCCGGGTGCTGGGCGGAGAGATCGGCGAGCGCAACCTATGGCGGCCGGGGAGCCTGGAGGCGGCCGCCTCCTACGTGGAAAGGGAGTTTCACGATCTAGGTTTTCCAGTGGAGGCCCAAGAGTACGTCGTCGAGGGGGAGACGGTGAGAAATCTGGAGGTGGAAATAGAGGGTGTCGCCGAGCCGGGGGAAATCATTCTGGTCGGAGCCCACTATGATTCGGCGCCGGCCTCCCCCGGCGCCAACGACAACGCCTCCGGGGTTGCCGCCCTGATCGAGATCGCGCGGCTGCTGGCAAAAAAGCCCCTCGACCGAACGGTGCGCTTCGTCGCCTTCGTCAACGAGGAGCCGCCGCTCTTCATGACCGATAGGATGGGGAGTCTTCAGTACGCCCGCCGTGCCCGGCAGAGGGGGGACAACATCGTCGGCATGCTCAGCCTGGAAACCATCGGCTATTATCGCCGGGAGAAGGGGACCCAATCCTACCCCACTCTGCTGCTGCGTCCCTTCTACCCTTCGAGAGGCAACTTCATCGCCTTCGTCGGCAACGTCTCCTCCCGCTCCCTGCTTCGCCGCTGCCTCGCTTCCTTTCGCCGCTGCAGCGACTTTCCCTCCGAGGGGCTTTCCGCTCCCGCGTGGGTGACGGGGGTGGACTGGTCCGATCACTGGTCCTTCTGGCAGGAAGGCTATCCGGCGATCATGGTCACCGACACGGCCGTCTTCCGATATCCCTGGTACCACAGCTCCGAGGATACCCCGGAGAAGGTGAATTATCCGGCGATGGCGAGGGTGACGGCTGGTCTGGCCGGTATGGTGGCCGATATGGCGAGGCGGTTTAATGCAGGCTGAGCCGGACCCTGCCGTTCCGGTGCCGAACCGAAATGCCCCGGCGCACAAATAGGCTCGCGGAACGAATCCACCGGCACTCTACGATTTGTCGGCGAACAGGTCGAGCTGGTCGAAGCGATGTTTCGCTACCTTGAAAGGATAGGGGAGAAAGCGTGGACAGTCGACCAGGACGACTTCGGCCGGCTGCCGGCACGGACGCCGGCATTTGCCGCATAAGGGATTGCATACATCGACGGCGGGAGGTTTGATCACAGTCGGCGTTCCTTTGCTTGAGGCAGAGGCTTATTATCTCCGCAACCGCCGGCAAAGTAAAGAGGGTGCTGCAAAGAGGTGCAAAAGGTTTTCAGGCCATCCAGTCTGTAAATGGAAATGCGCGAATATTTCAGATGCCCATCCGATCGAGGAACTCGACGATATAGGGAGTAAATTTTTCGGGTTCCACGAGAAAGGAGTCATGGCCGTAGTCCGAGTCGATCAGGTGATAGGCCGCGGGCTTTCCCATCTGCTGAAGGATATCAACGACCTCTTCGGTCTGATCCGGGGGATAGAGCCAGTCGGAGGTGAAGGCGAACCACAGTGAGGGGCACCGCATGCGGGAGAGGGCGTCTTCCCGTCCGTCGAAATTCCAGGCCACATCGTAGAGATCGAGCGCCTTGGCGAGATAGAGGAAGGAGTTGGTGTCGAAGCGGTCGATAAAGTTCCTGCCGTTGTATTCGAGATAGCGCTCCACCTCGAACTGGCCGAAGAAATCGAACATCCCGTCCCGGACGGAGAAACGGCGCCCGAACTTGAGGTGCATGGAGGCGTCGGAGAGGAAGGAGATGTGCCCGACAGCCCGGGCCAGGGCGAGGCCGTCGGCGGGAGGATGCTCTGGCCTGTAATTGCCCTTCTTCCACATCGGGTCGTTGAAGACGGCCTGCCGCGCCAGCGCGTTGAGGGCGATCGCCATCGGCGATGTCCGGCCGGTGCCGGCTATGGGGATGATGGAGCGAACTGATTCGGGATAGAGGATGCTCCATTCCAGGGCCTGCATGGCCCCCATGCTGCCGCCGATGACGGTGAGCAGGGACTCGATCCCTAAGTGATCCAGGAGCAGCTTCTGGGCACGGACCATGTCGCGGACCATGACGACCGGGAAGGAGAGATTGTAGGGGCGGCCGGTGCGCGGATTGATGCTGGCCGGCCCGGTGGAGCCCTTGCAGGAGCCGATGACATTGGAGCAGAGGACGAAGTAGCGGTCGGTGTCGAGGACCTTGCCCGGGCCGATCATGTCGTCCCACCAGCCGGGCTTGCGCTCTTCGGGGGAATTCCGGCCGGCGGCATGGGCATCGCCTGTCCAGGCATGGGTCACCAGTATGGCGTTGGAGCGGGCGGCATTGAGCTCGCCGTAGGTTTCATAGGCCAGTTTGATGGGGCCGAGCAGACGCCCGCTCTCCAACTGCAGCTCCACATCGAATTCGGCGTATTCGGTTGTAATGATGCCGACAGTTCCGCTCAATTATCCACCCATCATTGGATAGGCCGCCATGCTCAGGCGCCCGTTCATTCGAAATAAAAAAGGCCCCTTCCACAATGATGAGAAGGGGCCTTTCGGATACGGGGTAGCGGCGGTATCTGTCAGGCTCCGTCCCCATCTCTCCCGTTCGCCCTGAGGCTTCAACAGGAAGGATTTAGCACCTGACACCCGCCTTTGCAAAGGCGGATCGGTTGCTGTGGTT
>NZ_KI421412.1:100625-135040 GCF_000472285.1 Desulfuromonas sp. TF | reverse complement strand
GTTCGCCCTGAGGCTTCAACAGGAAGGATTTAGCACCTGACACCCGCCTTTGCAAAGGCGGATCGGTTGCTGTGGTTTCACAGGGCCTTTCCCTCCACCACTCTCGATAAAGACGATGCGTTATGTAATTGTCGAGATGGACTTTAATGTAAAGTCACTTGTTTGTCAAACAGTTTCACGGGCTCCATGCCGGTGCGGGACACGGCATGCCGTGCCCCTACGACAACCCTTCGTTCAAATCCTCCCAGAGATCCTCCGGGTCTTCGATGCCGACGGAGATGCGCACCAGCGTCTCGCGGATGCCGAGCTCCCGTTTGACCGGGGCCGGGATGGCGGCGTGGGACATGGACCAGCAGTGGGTCAGGATCGTCTCCACACCACCGAGGCTCGGGGCGATGATGGGCAGCTTCACCGTTGCCAGCAGGGGCGCCACCTGAACCTTCTCCTTCAGCTCGAAGGAGAGAACCGCTCCGGGCCCGTCCGCCTGGGAGAGATGCAGGTCCCTGCCGGGGAATTCCGAGAGGCCCGGGTAATAGACATGGTTCACCGCCGGATGACTCCGAAGGCGTTCGGCGAGGATCTGCGCTCCGGCCTGGGCCGCCTCCAGGCGCAGCTTGAGTGTCTTTATCCCGCGGGCGAGGAGAAAGGAGTCGAAAGGGGCGAGAACCGCGCCGAAGGCGTTCTGGAACCGCTTGAGCTCCCGGGCCAGTTCCGGGTCGGCGGTAGTGACCAGTCCGGCGAGCAGGTCGCTGTGGCCGCCGAGGAACTTGGTGGCGCTGTGGATCGCCACGTCGACGCCGAGGTGGAGAGGCCGCTGCAGCAGAGGGGTCATGAAGGTGTTGTCCAGGAAGGTGAGCAATCCCCTTCGCCGGGCGATTTCCACCACTCCCCGCAGGTCGGTGATCTTGAACAGGGGGTTGGAGGGGGTCTCCAGGAAGATGGCCCTGGTCTGGGGGCGAATCGTCTCCTCGAGAACCGCGAGGTCTGTCTGGTCGACTAAGGAGACCTCGATTCCCTGTTGGGGGAGAATCGTGCTGAGATAGCGATAGGAGCCGCCGTAAAGGTCGTCGGGAGCGATCAGGTGGTCGCCGCTTCTGAGCAGGGAGAGGGCGCTGCCGATGGCGGCCATGCCGGAAGCGTAGGCGAAGCCCTGCACCCCTCCTTCTAAAAGGGCGATCGCTTCTTCCACCTGGTCCCGGCTGGGGTTGCCGCTGCGGGCGTAATCGTATTTGCCCGGCTCTCCTCCCTGGTGGTGGTAGGTGGACGCTTGATAGATGGGGATGGCGGCGGCTCCGGTGGCGGGGTCGCGGTCTGTCCCCTGGTGGACCAGGAGGGTGGCGGGACGGTAGTTTTTCTCGGTCATGAAAAGTCCTTTACAGGTCTTATGGGTCTTATAAGTCCGATAGGACCTATTTTAAAGCTTGTTCCAGGTCGGCGATGATATCCCCGGCGCTCTCGATTCCCACCGACAGGCGCAGCAGGCTTTCGCAGATGCCGAGCCTTTCCCGCTCCTCGACGGGGATGTCACCGTGGGTCTGGACCGCCGGCAGTGTCATCAGCGATTCCACCCCTCCGAGGCTTTCGGCGAAGGAGATCAGGCGCAGGTTTTTCAGCATCTTACGGGCCAACTGGGGATCTTTCACCCGGAAGGAGAGCATGCCGCCGAAGCCGCTCGCCTGCTCCTGCGACAAAGCGTATCCCGGATGGTCCTCCAGCCCGGGATAGTAGACGGCGGTGACCTGCGGCTGCTGCTTCAGCCAGCGGGCGACTTGCAGGGCATTGTCGCAGTGTCGCTCCATGCGCAGGGCCAGCGTCTTGAGGCTGCGCATCAGCAGCCAGCAGTCGCTGGGAGGGAGGATGGCGCCGGTGGAGTTCTGAAGAAAATACAGCCTCTCTCCCATCTCTGCATCCCTGGCCACCAGCGCCCCGGCGCACAGGTCGTTGTGTCCGCTCAGGTATTTGGTCGCCGAGTGTATCACGATATCGGCCCCCAGGGCCAGGGGACGCTGGAGAACGGGGGTGAGGAAAGTGTTGTCGACGATATACAGCAGTTTTCGCTCCCGGCAGAGATCGGCCAGCGCGCTGAGATCAGCGACTCCCAGCAGCGGATTGCCGGGGGTCTCCACCAGCAGCGCCCGGGTGCTTCCGGTGACGGCCTGCGCCACGGCGGCGTTGGAGGTGGTGTCGACATAGGTAACGCTCAACCCCAGTTTGGCGAAGATCTGATCGAGAACCCGGTAGGTCCCGCCGTAGAGGTCCTCGGAGACAACCAGGTGGTCACCGGCTGAAAAGTGCAGGAAGAGAGTGGTGAGCGCTGCCATCCCGGAGGAGAAGGCCAGGCCGCGGCGGCCCCCCTCGAGTTCGGCGAGACCCTCTTCGAGAATCTGGCGGGTCGGATTGCCCGAACGGGTGTAATCGAAGCCGGTGCTCTCGCCCACCGCCGGATGCCGGTATGTGGCGCTGGGGTAGACGGGAAAGCTGATGGCCCCGGTCCGTTCGTCCCTGCCGACCCCGAGTTGCACGAGTCGGCTTTCGAGTGTGAGCATGCTCTTCTGTTTCATCGGTCATTCCTCTTTATGCAGGCATCGGGACCACGAAAAAAGCCCCTTCTCATGGGGATGAGAAGGGGCTTCGAGGGAGTCGAAAAAGGGATCGTGTCCTGCGAAGCGCCGTCCTCATCTTTCCCGCCTTCGCCCCTAGGGCTTCGGCGGGTAGGAATTAGCACCTGACATCCGCCATAGCCTTGGCGACGGTGGACCGGTTGCTGTGGCTTCGCAGGGCCTTTCCCTCCACCACTCTCAATAATGACGTTGCTGCTTTTATTTTATTGTTGAGCCTGACTATAGGAAAGAGCTTTCTCCTTGTCAATAGCTTTTATCGTCTTTGAGCATGGGGAAAAAACCTCCTCAAGCCAGGTCCTCGAACAGGACGCTGGAGAGGTAGCGCTCGCCGGAGTCGGGCAGAACGGCCACGATGGTCTTGCCGGCGTTCTCCGGTCTGGAGGCGAGGCGGACCGCCACCGCGGCGGCGGCACCGCAGGAGATGCCGGAGAGAATTCCTTCTTCTTTCGCCAGGCGGCGGGCGAACTCGATCGCCTCTTCATTTGTTACCAGTTCGACCTGATCGACGACTGAGAGGTCGAGGGTATCGGGAATGAAGCCTGCGCCGAGCCCCTGGATCTTGTGCGGTCCCGGTTTGAGTTCCTCACCCGCAAATTTCTGGCTGATCACCGGTGAATCGGTCGGCTCTACGGCAACCGAGGTGATCGCCTTGCCCTTGGTGTTCTTTATATAGCGTGACACGCCGGTGATGGTTCCGCCGGTGCCGACGCCGGAGACCAGGATGTCGATGCCGCCTTCGGTATCTTCCCAGATCTCAGGACCCGTGGTCTGCTCGTGGACGGCCGGGTTCGCCGGATTCTTGAACTGGTGCAGCAGAACGTATCTGCCTGGATCAGAGGCGGCCAGTTCCTCGGCGGCGGCGATCGCGCCACCCATCCCCTTGGCGCCGGGGGTGAGAATCAGGTTGGCGCCGAAGGCCTTGAGCACCTTGCGCCGCTCCAGGCTCATCGTCTCCGGCATGGTCAGGGTGATGGGAATGCCGCGTGCGGCGGCGACGAAAGCGAGGGCGATGCCGGTATTGCCGCTGGTCGGCTCGACGATTTCCTTCCCGGGGCCGAGCAGTCCTTTTTGCTCCGCATCCCAGATCATCGATGCGCCGATGCGGCACTTGACGGAATAGGCGGGGTTGCGCCCTTCAATCTTTCCCAGGATGGTCGCCCCTCCTTTGGGAGAGAGATGGTTGAGGCGTACAAGTGGGGTGCGGCCGATAGAGAGGGAATTGTCCGTGTAGATCTGGCTCATGTTGATCTCCTTTGCGAAACGATGATATGGGTCTTCGGAATTCATGGAAGGAATTCTCGAATCAATCCAATAGCCGCGTCTGGTCCGCTTTCGGCCGAACACAATTTTTAAACTTTAGCAGAAAAACCAATTTTTCTCACGATTTCTTCGGCCAGATCCTCCCCGGATCGCCGGACGTCACTGATAAAGATGGCGTCGACGCCGTCTGCGGCCCCCTGCCGGCCGGATGCTTCCGGAGGGATGTCGACAAAAATCTCGGTGAAAACTTCTCCGGCCAGAACCTCCCGGGCAAGCTGAACGTCCTCACCGGACGAGGCGCAGGAGGTCAGAACGACCAGCCCGGCTTCGGCAAAAAGCCTTGCGACCTCGGCAACCCGCCGGATCTGCTCTCC
Source organism: Desulfuromonas sp. TF (assembly GCF_000472285.1). Lineage (NCBI taxonomy): Bacteria > Pseudomonadati > Thermodesulfobacteriota > Desulfuromonadia > Desulfuromonadales > Desulfuromonadaceae > Desulfuromonas > Desulfuromonas sp. TF. The sequence continues at coordinate 130,785 of NZ_KI421412.1, read as the reverse complement.
TCCATTTCCGCCGGCGGTATCGGCGTCAGCGTTAAGTGCGCGATTCAGATTTGCACCGTCCAGGAGATAGGTGTGCCGACCCAGGGAGTGGAGCCTTTTTTCCACCAGCGCTGCGATGGCCGGGAGGTCAACGCCTTCCGGACCGCTGAACCAGAGAATCCGGGGCTTCTGCCCCTTGCGCTCGGCGCGGGCCTGTCTGTCGACATTGATCTTAGACCACTGGTCGCCGGCGGACTGGAGCAGCGGCTGATGGATCATTCCGGCGCCCACGGTTGCGTTGGTGAATCGGTCGATAAGGATGAAGTTGCCGGTGCCGCGGTTCTCTCGATAGGAATCGAAGGAGACGGGCCTGTCCAGGCTGAAGGTGCATACCCCGACTTCATTGAGTTCGAGGGTTTCTCCAGACTCCTGCCTCAGGGAGTTGACGTTGACCTTGAACTTGAGCTCGACGACCTGGGCAGGGGCGGTGGAGGAGCCGGCCTTGAGGAGGTAGCTGCGCCCGGGAGCCAGAGGTTCCTCATGCATCCAGACCACCTTGGCTTCGAGACGGTCTGCGTGGTAAGGGCGTTCATCGGAGGAGGCGAGTGTGTCGCCGCGGCTGATGTCGATCTCGTCGGCCAGAGTCAGGGTGACGGCCTGCCCAGCGACGGCTTTCTCCAGATCTCCGTCCATGGTGACGATCCGTTTGACCCGGCTGACCTGGCCGGAAGAGGTGACCACCACGTCGTCTCCGGGGCGGACCGCGCCCGAAGCGATGGTGCCGCAGAATCCCCGGAAATCGAGATTGGGACGGTTGACCCACTGCACCCGCATGCGGAAGGGCTTGCGGACTGCGGCGTCTGCGACCTGGACCGTTTCCAGATACTCCATCAGGGTCGGCCCCTGGTGCCAGGGAGTTTTGTCGCTGCGGGTCAGGACATTGTCCCCTTCAAGGGCGGAGATCGGGATGGCGGCAATCTGGTCGAAGCCTAGCCCGGCGGCGAAGTTTTCGTACTCCTGGCGGATGGCCGAGAAGCGCTCGGCGCTGTAGTCGACCAGGTCCATCTTGTTGATGGCGAGGATCACGTGGCGGATGCCGACCAGCGATACAAGATAGCTGTGCCGCCTGGTCTGGGTGAGCACCCCCTTGCGGGCGTCGATGAGAATGACCGCAACCTGGGCGGTGGATGCGCCGGTAACCATGTTGCGGGTGTACTGCTCGTGCCCGGGGGTGTCGGCGACGATGAACTTCCGTTTGTCGGTGGAGAAGAAGCGGTAGGCGACGTCGATGGTGATCCCCTGCTCGCGCTCGGCCTGCAGGCCGTCAAGGAGCAGGGCGTAGTCGACTTTTTCCCCTTGCGTCCCGACACGCCGGCTGTCCGCCTCCAGGGCGGCGAGCTGATCCTCGAAGACCATTTTCGAGTCCCAGAGAAGACGGCCGATGAGGGTGCTCTTGCCATCGTCGACGCTGCCGCAGGTGATGAAGCGCAGCATCCCCTTCTCTTCCTGGGTCTTGAGATAGGCGTGGATGTCGCTGGCGATCAATTCAGACTGGTGGGCCATATCGAAATCTCCGATTTCGATAGCTATAAGCTTTAAGCTGTAAGCTTAAAGGAAAAAGCCTGGAGCAAAAAACTTATGGCTATTTTGTCTTGAGTTCAACGTTCGGGAATGTAAGAAGATTTTTTTCAGCTTATAGCTACTAGCTTACAGCTTACGACTAGAAATATCCTTCCTGCTTCTTCTTCTCCATCGATCCCGCCTGGTCGTGGTCGATAAGGCGGCCCTGGCGCTCGGAGGTGCGGGTGAGGAGCATCTCCTGGATGATCTCGGGGAGGGTGGCAGCCGTGGATTCGACGGCTCCGGTCAGGGGATAGCACCCCAGGGTGCGGAAGCGTACCGATTTCATTTCGACCTTTTCTCCGGGGCGCAGCTGCAGGCGTTCGTCGTCGGCCATGATCAGCATCCCGTCGCGCTCCACCACCGGCCGCACCGCCGCGTAATACAGAGGAACGATGGGGATATTCTCCAGGTAGATGTACTGCCAGACGTCGAGCTCGGTCCAATTGGACAGCGGAAAAGCGCGGATGCTCTCGCCGGGGCGGACCCGTGCGTTGTAAATGTTCCACAGCTCGGGGCGCTGGCATTTGGGGTCCCATCGGTGACTGGCGGTGCGGAAAGAGAAGATCCGCTCCTTGGCCCGGGATTTCTCCTCATCACGCCGGGCGCCGCCGAAGGCAGCGTCGAACTTGTATTTGTTCAGTGCCTGCTTGAGCCCCTCGGTCTTCATGATGTCTGTATAGAGGGCCGAGCCATGAGTGAAGGGGGAGACCCCTTGTCTGACTCCTTCCTCGTTGGTGTGTATGAGCAGGTCAAAACCGCATTCGTGCGCCATCCGGTCGCGGAACTCGATCATCTCCCGGAATTTCCAGGTGGTATCCACATGCATCAGCGGAAAGGGGGGATTGGCAGGATAGAAGGCTTTGCGCGCCAGGTGGAGCATCACAGCGGAATCCTTGCCGATGGAGTAGAGCATCACCGGGTTTTCGAATTCGGCCGCGACCTCCCGGATGATATGGATGCTCTCCGCCTCGAGCTGCCGCAGATGGGTCATTTTCATGTTCATATAAAACGCTTTCCGAAGGGTAGGCCGGAATAAGCACAGTGTTTCCGGCGAGGCGCCGGGAACGGCTTTCGCCTTATCCCGGCCTACAATCTTTTCGGTATTTCAAATCAGGTGCAAGCGGTTCGATTTCGCGCCGAGGCCAAGGCGGCAAGGAGCGATCACCGCAGGCGTAGCAGCGCTACGCCGAGGATGCGAGCAGCACAGCCAACGCCGGTATCGGCGCGGAGGCGAAGCGCCGGCACTAACGTCGGTGCAGGCCGCACTCTTTGTGCTCCGGATTCTCCCACCACCAGCGCCCGGCCCGGGGATGTTCGCCGGGTGCCACAGCCCGGGTGCAGGGAGCGCAGCCGATGGAGGGATAGCCCTGTCTGTGCAGGCGGTTGGTCGGAATTCGATGCTGTTCGGCGTACTCCCAGACCTCTTTCTCGCTCCACCCGATCAGCGGATTGATCTTGAGAATGCCGCCGTTGCCGTGGTCGGTTTCGATGGGGGAGAGGTCGCTGCGGGTGACGCTCTGCTCGCGGCGCAGGCCGGTGATCCATCCCGAGAGGCCCTGCAGCGCCCGCTGCAGAGGCTCCATCTTGCGAATGCGGCAGCATTCGTGACGGCTCTCAAGGGTTTCGCGGAAAGAGTAGGGCCCTTTTCCGCGTACCATGTTCTCGACGTCCTCCCGCCGGGGGAAATACCAGTCGATGCCGATCCCGTAGCGTTCGCTCACCGCCTCGGCGACCTCATAAGTTTCTTCGTTCAGGCGACCGGTATCCAGCGCGAAAACCGTAGCCGGCGACGCCGTCTGGTGCAGCATGTCAATGATTACCACGTCTTCGACGCTGAAAGAGCAGGCCAGGGCGACCGGCCCTCCGGCCATTTCAACCCCGGCACGGAGGATCTCCATCGGAGAGTTTTCAGTCGTCAGCTCGGAAGGGCGGATCTGCATAGCGATGTTTTCCATGATCATCTCCCGTTCTTCAGATGGAGTACTCAGGCTGCTTCTGCTCCCGGCCGTAATTGATACGATTCCACAGCCGCTCATGGCCGAAGTAGACAAAGAATTTGATGCTGGTATCCGCCAGTCCGACGGTGGCGGCTAATTCGCCCTTGCCGGTAATGACTAAAACAAGAACCGATGTGATCACGGTGGCAAGGATCCGCCAGGAGAGTGCTTTGGCAATGCTGCGCCGCGTCGTTTCCATAGGTATGGGCTTCTCTCTGTCTGGGCCGATCTGACGGCAGTCGAAGTGGTAAACAACCGTAGTGTCATCAAGTAAGTGTAGGGCAAGCCTAAAATACACAACAAGATAAGTCAAGTATAAAATCAAAAATTTGTTGAATTGTTTGATAGGGAATAAGCGAGGCTATATTCTTTATTAATACAGTGTAGTTCCCTGAAGGGTCGAAAGGGATTTACGGGTGGTTAAGAATTGACCAGTCCATGCACAAATATTGTGCATGGAAAAGGAGGGGATTTGCGGGCAGAGATCCAAGCCGCCGGTTTCAAAGGGGAATGCTTAAAGGCATGACTGTTGAAAGGAAGATCCGATCGTCCGTCGGCAATGACGCCCCGGCAATGTGACAAGGAGGTCTGAAGACTATGGAGTCTGCCATCTCATCCCTTCGCCATGGCGGCGATGTGCTGTTTCTCATGCTCGGGGCGGTCATGGTCTTTGCCATGCACGCCGGATTCGCTTTCCTTGAAGTGGGTACCGTCCGTAAAAAGAGTCAGGTCAACGCTTTCGTCAAGATTCTCTCCGACTGGTCGGTATCCACAGTCGTTTATTTCCTGATCGGATATCCCATCGCCTACGGCATCAACTTCTTCCAGCCCGCCGCCGGGCTGCTGGGCGACAACAACGGATTTGAGCTGGTCCGTTTCTTCTTTCTTCTCTGTTTTGCCGCCTGCATTCCCGCCATTATTTCAGGCGGAATTGCCGAGCGAGCCCGCTTCTGGCCCCAAGTTCTGGCCGGGGCGATTTTCGTCGGCATTACTTACCCTCTCTTCGAGTCATTCATCTGGGGACGGAACAGCGAAACCCTGCAGGGCTTTTTCGAATCGGCATTCGGCGCCCCTTTCCATGATTTTGCCGGCAGTGTGGTGGTCCACTCCATGGGAGGGTGGCTCGCCCTGCCGGCCATTCTCTTCCTGGGTCCCCGCATGGGGCGTTTCGTGAGGCAAAAAAGCCAGGCCATCCCGATCAGCAATATCCCCTTTCTGGCCCTCGGGAGCTGGATTCTGGCCGTAGGATGGTTCGGCTTCAATGTCATGAGTGCGCAGAGTTTGGAGGGGATTTCCGGGCTGGTGGCGGTCAACTCCCTGATGGCCATGGTCGGCGGCGTTCTCTTCGCCCTGGTGGCGAGTCGCAACGATCCCGGTTTTGTTCACAACGGAGCACTGGCGGGTCTGATTGCCATCTGTGCAGGCTCGGACCTCGTCCATCCCCTGGCGGCATTTATCATGGGGGGGATCGGCGCGCTGATCTTCGTTTACGGGTTCCAGTGGGAGCAGGAGCGTCTGCGAATCGACGATGTCCTGGGGGTGTGGCCTCTACACGGCATCATCGGGACATGGGGCGGAATCGCCGCGGGCATTTTCGGCGGCCCGTTTTTCGGTGGCCTGGGGGGGGTGACTTTCCTGAGTCAGTTGGCCGGCAGTCTCATGGCCGTCTTCTATGCCCTGGTTACGGGTGCGATCGTCTATGGGCTGGTCAGCCGTCTTGTCGGCTTCAGGATGTCCGACGAGGCGGAGTTTACGGGACCCGATCTGGCCATTCACCAGATTCACGCGTATCCGGAAGATCATGTCAAGTAGAGCCGGTTTGACTCACGTAAGGGGCGGAAGTATAATAAAGCAAAAGGAATTCGATTTGCAGGAAGCTGGACGCAGCTTCCTTATTCGCCCTGGATGACTTACCCTCCTGGTCTCCAGGGTGTTTTTTGCCCGAAAAAAAGAAAGGGCCGCGCAGCACCTGGAGTGCTGACGGCCCTTTCTTTTTTCACGGGAATTTCAGGTCAGGCAGGTTTTTTTCGATGTTCAGGCCCCCGAGATGCATGGGACTGCCGTTTTTCTTCTTCCTGCTGAACCAGGCGTGCAAAGGTGTGGCGCTCCAGAATGGTGGCCATTTCGTCCCGCACTTCCTGCCAGGCCCCGTGTACGGGGCAGAAAACGCTCCGTTCGCAGCTTCCCGCCTCGACGAGGCACTGATTCAGGGACAGGGGGCCCTCTTCGGCCCTGACCACGTCGAGCAGGGAAACCTCGCCCGGGTCTTTGGCCAGATAGAAGCCGCCTCCGACCCCTCGCTGGGAAGCGACGATACCCTCTTTGATTAACGGTTGAAGGATTTTGGTGAGAAAGGCCGGTGTGATGTCCTGGGACTTGCAGATATCTTTCTTGAAGACGATCTCGCCCCGCGGCTGCTTCGCTAGATAGAGCAGGGCGCGTATGGCATACTCCGTAGCGCGGGTTATGAACACTCCTGACCTCCCTTTGCTTACCTTTGGAGTAATAGATACCCCGCCTGCGCTTGGTTTGTCAACGGCAAAGATTAAAAGGTCTGCCACAAGGACGGAGGTGAAAGGATCTTCCTCCTTACGGGTCAGGCGGCCAGAATGCGATCAACCTGTTGCACCAGGGATGCTTCGTCGAAGGGTTTCTGAATATATCCGTCGGCGCCGGATTCCCGTGTGAGCTGCTCCAGTTCGTCCCGGGCCTTGGTCGACATGAGGATGATCGGTATATGGCGGCTGCTTTCCCGTTCTTTGAGCAGACGCACCTTCCGGTCGCCGTTGAGCAGGGGCATCATGACGTCAATCAGGATGAGGTCCGGGCGTCGGGAAGAGTAGATGAACTGATTGGCTTCAATACCCGAATCGGTGGTGAGAACCTCAAAACCGGCTCCTTCAAGGGCCTCGGTTGCAATGGCCAGAACCAGCTTGCTGTCATCGATGACGACGATGCGTTTTTGTGTCATGATTCCATCCCGTCTAGCAGAAAATATAACGCCGTTACATGTCGAGTCTGAATCTTACTTTAGCGTGATGGATAATACAAATCGTATACGTCAATCGCAAGTATTATCCCAAATATTCAAAAAATTTAAATTGAATACGGAAATCTCAAGGATTTTTTAAAAACCTGGGAACGGATTCCTTCAGAGATCCTGAAGATTGGTTGAATTGGTGGGAGGGACTTCCTTTGTCGCAGATCGCCTTCCTCTTGACAGTGACGCCGCCTGCGGGCATCATCGGAAGAAGTTTCCCCCGGAGAAATTTAGAATTCATGTACCCTGACGATCAGATGCGGCATGTGACAGGGCGCTTCGCTCCGAGCCCTACGGGTCCCTTGCACGTCGGTTCGCTGGTGGCGGCGGTGGGGAGCTATTGTCTTGCCCGTCGTTCGGGGGGGCGTTGGCTGGTGCGGATGGAAGATCTCGACGCTCCCAGAATTGTTCCAGGCGCCGCCGAACAGATTCTGCGCACCCTGGAGGTGTTGGGATTGGAGTGGGACGGGGCGGTGGTCTGGCAGAGCCGCCGTAAGGAAAGATATGAGGCCGCCATGCAGCGGCTGCGGGAAAAAGGTCTGGTCTTCGATTGCGCCTGCTCCCGGCGGGAGGTCCTGGCCAGTGCTCCCCATTCCGGTGAGGAGGGTCCTGTTTATCCGGGGACCTGCCGCCAGGGGATTCCCCGGGGTCGGCGACCCCGGGCTCTGCGTCTGCGGGTTCCGGAAGAGATGTTCTGCTTCTCCGATGGGGTTTTCGGACGGGTTGAGCAGCACCTCGCCAGTGCCGTGGGGGATTTTGTTCTGCGCCGGGCCGATGGCCTTTTCGCTTATCAGCTTGCGGTTGTCGTGGACGATGCCGATGCCGGAGTGAACCAGGTGGTTCGGGGGGCCGACCTGCTCGCCTCAACTCCGAGGCAGATTTTTCTCCACTGTGCCTTGGGAACCGAGGTTCCTGGATATATCCACCTGCCTCTGGTATTGACGGCCGATGGAGAAAAACTCAGCAAACGCCACGGCGCGGTTTCGGTCGGGACAGCCGGGCAGGCCGGCATGCTGCTCTGGCGGGTTCTGGCCTTCCTGGGACAGGAGCCTCCGGCCTCTCTCCATGCGGCTCCGGCACGGGAGGTGCTTGCCTGGGGGACGGCCCATTTTGATCCCTCACGGGTATCCCGGCAGCCTCGGCAGTGGGGGACAACTGGTGGTGATCGCGACGGATGAAGGTGAAGGTGTCTTGCGTTTCGGCGGCAAATTTTTTGGTCCTGCCACGAATGGTTCCCAACGAGATTTGAGGAGGTAACATGCATCGCTGGTTTCTTCTGTTCCCGATCCTGCTGATCGCCGGATGCGCCGGTTTTTTCAAGGTTCCCCAGACCGAGTACAGGCAAAAGGTGCAGACCTTGGGGGTTTTGCCTCTGTTGGTGGACGGCAATTCAGTCATTACTCATCCCGACAGGGAGGCGGTGCTGGAACTCCTTCACCGGCACAGCTCGAACACGCATCTGCGGCTGATCGACATTCTCAAGGAGCAGAAGGGCTATTTCGATGTCCGACCCGTGGAAGGCAATCCCCGGGAACTGTTCCGTTCCCTGGTGAAATCGGATGCCCTTCGCGGCGCAGGGGCGGATGTCTACCGCCACTACGGCTTCAATTCCCGAATTGCATCAGAACTGACGAAAGAGAACGTCGTCGATGCCCTGCTGGTCATTATCCTGCACGGAGAAGTGCGGCCCGCAAAGCGCTGGGACCGGCGGCATCTGGCCTACCTGGAGGCCCCGTATAATGAGATTCTGACCACGGCCGCCGTGGTCATGCCTTCGGGCGAGGTGGTCTGGGAGTATCCCGGGGTGACCGACGGGGGATTCCTTTTTCTGCAATACCCGGACTTTGACGAGGCATTCTACAACCGATCCGATGAGGTAAGGATCAGATATATTACGCTGGCGGGCCTCGAGCGCACTCTGGGAGAGGCGGACCGGTCTCTTTTAGGCCGAAGGACCTTGCCGGGGCGGTATCGGGAGCTTTTCGAATCACTCGCCGCCGCCCTGAAGCCGGGCCTCCTGAATCCGTTCAAAGAGCCTCCGGCCGGGACTAAGGAGCGGTAATGCCAAATCTTCGTATGTCCGAGTGTTTTCGAGGGGGCGTCCTCGTCAATTTTTTGAAAACCAAAAAAATAATTGGTTGACAGAGGTCTTTAATGGAGGTAGAAAGAAAGGTGCAGTGACAAATTCCTCAGAACCAGCAGCCTTAAAACTCCTTTCGGACCGTCACCCGACACGATTTTCAACATACAAATACGATTCCCGAAGTGCTCAAAGGCGGATACTCGCGGAGGCGGCGCATCGCCGCGGTTTTTGCCTATAAAGAGGAAATATCCCATAAACCCATCCTTTGCTAGCCATCCCATATTAATTAAAGCACTCTAAAGCCACATTCCAGAAGAATCTGACAGGCATCAGGTGTCCCGGAGACGATATTGTATCCCGCCCTCCCGCCTTGCAGAGTGTAACCGAGGAGAATCCATGAACCTGAAGGAACTCAAAGAGAAAAAGATCACCGACCTGACGGCGATCGCCAAGGAACTGAAGCTAGAAGGGGCGGCGGGGATGCGCAAGCAGGACCTCATTTTCGCCATTCTCAACGCCACCGCAGAGAAAAAGGGGGCCATCTTCGGCGAAGGAGTTCTGGAAATTCTTCCCGACGGGTTCGGTTTTCTGAGGGCGCCCGATGCCAATTACCTCCCCGGGCCCGACGACATCTACGTTTCTCCTTCCCAGATCCGGCGCTTCAGTCTGCGGACCGGCGACACGGTCTCCGGCCAGATTCGGCCGCCCAAGGAGGGGGAGCGCTACTTCGCCCTGCTCAAGGTCTCCGAGGTCAACTTTGAAGACCCCGCCGTGGCACGGGATAAAACCCTCTTCGACAACCTGACGCCTCTCTATCCCGAGGAGCGCATCTACCTCGAAACGACTCCCACCAACCTGCCGATGCGGGTCATGGATCTTGCCGCGCCGATCGGCAAGGGGCAGCGCGGACTGATCGTCGCCCCTCCCCGCACCGGCAAGACCATGCTGCTGCAGAACATCGCCAACTCGATAACCACCAACCATCCCGAAGTCTATCTCATCGTCCTGCTGATCGATGAGCGGCCCGAGGAGGTGACGGACATGCAGCGCAGCGTCAAGGGCGAGGTGATCTCCTCTACCTTCGACGAGCCGGCCACCCGCCACGTCCAGGTGGCCGAAATGGTCATCGAGAAGGCCAAGCGCCTGGTCGAGCACAAGCGCGACGTGGTCATCCTGCTCGACTCGATCACCCGCCTGGCCCGGGCCTACAACACGGTGGTGCCCCCCTCGGGCAAAATCCTCTCCGGCGGTGTCGACTCCAACGCCCTGCACAAGCCCAAGCGATTCTTCGGCGCCGCCCGCAACATCGAAGAGGGGGGAAGCCTGACGATCATCGCCACCGCGCTCATCGACACGGGGAGCAAGATGGACGAGGTGATCTTCGAGGAGTTCAAGGGGACCGGCAACATGGAGCTGCAGCTTGACCGGCGCCTGGTCGACAAGCGGACCTTCCCCGCCATCGACATCAACAAGTCGGGAACCCGCCGCGAGGAGCTGCTGGTCAACAAGGTCTCCCTTCAGCGCATCTGGCTGCTGCGCAAGGTCCTCTCCTCCATGAACGTGGTTGACAGCATGGAATTCCTGTTGGAAAAACTCGCCGAAACCAAGGGCAACGGAGAATTTCTCGACTCCATGAACCAGTAGTGACGTCCCGGAGAAAGGGCTTGCATCGCACCGGTAAAAATGTTAATTTTCCATTCTTATCCGAACCAGAAAAAACTTTTTGGTCTGTACTTGCCAGGCCGCAGGAGAAAAGATCATGAAAGAAGGTATCCATCCCCGCTACGAGTCCATCAGCGTCAAGTGTCATTGCGGCAACACCTTTGAGACCCGCTCGACCAAGAAAGACGACATCACTACTGAGATCTGCTCGGCTTGCCACCCTTTCTTTACCGGCAAGCAGAAACTGATCGATACCGCGGGCCGCATCGAGCGTTTCCGCAAGAAGTACGGTCAGGGCAAGTAAGCGCCGGAGACGGCCCTCCGGGGCCGTCTCTTTTTTACGGCCCCGGCAAACCCTTCGTTTTACGTCGCATGTTGCCGTATGTGGACTCCGTGATTCGGGGTGTCATGCGGCAGGGTCTGTAGGGATTATGCTCGTTCAGCTCTTAACCCATACTCCCGAGCCTGAGCAAGTCGTCGCCGCTGCGGCACGGCTTTGCTATTCGGCCTCCTCCATAGACCAGTTGCTGGAAAAGAGCCGTTCGGACCGGGAGGTCTTCCTCAACAAGATCCTCGCTCTCGGCCACTTTTCCGTTCTGGAGCACGCCTCTTTTACCTTCGGCATTGAGGGAATAAGCCGGGCCTGCTCCCATCAATTGGTTCGTCACCGTCTGGCTTCCTATGCCCAGCAGAGTCAGCGTTATGTCTCGTACAAGGAGCGTTTCGCCGCCGTTACTCCTCCTTCGGTCGCCGATCAGCCCGAACTCAATAAGCGATACGAGGCTCTTCTGACGGAGATCCATCAGGTATACCGCGAGTTCATCGACGCCGGCATTCCGGCCGAAGACGCCAGGTTCGTACTGCCCAATGCCGCTGCCACCAAGCTGGTCCTGACTATGAATGCCAGGGAGCTCTTTCTTTTTTTCAACCTGCGCTGCTGCAGGCGGGCCCAATGGGAGATCAGGGCCATGGCTAAGGAAATGCTGCGCCTGGCGCGTCGGTCCGCTCCCCTGATCTTTGCCGGCGCCGGGCCCGGCTGCCTGAAGGGAACCTGTCCCGAAGGGCCGATGAGCTGCGGCGCAGCGGCGGAAGTACGCAGGGAATACAAGGAACTGTCGTAAAGGGGTGATTCATCACGCCCGAAGCGATCTTGCCGGGCGCGATGCAATGCGCCTCTACCGGAAAATATGTTCAATAAACTCGAAGAAGTCGTGGATCGATTCCGGGAGGTCGAGGGGCTGCTCTCCGACCCTACCGTCGTTGCCGATCAGAAAAAATTCCGAGCCCTGACCAAGGAGCACTCCGAACTCGCCGAGATCGTCGAAGTTTTCGAGACCCACAAGAAGGTCGGGGAGGATATCGAAGGAAATCGGGGTCTTCTGCGGGATGCCGATCCTGAGCTCAGGGAAATGGCCCGGGCCGAGTTGCCCGAGCTCGAGCGGCGCCAAGAAGAGCTGACGCAGCGGTTGCGAACTCTCCTGCTGCCCAAGGATCCCAACGACGAAAAGAATGTCATCCTTGAAATCCGGGCCGGAACCGGTGGGGAAGAAGCCGCCCTGTTCGCGGGCGCGCTGTTTCGCATGTATTCCCGCTATGCCGATGCCAAGCGATGGCGGGTTGAGGTCATGAGCGCCTCCGAATCCGATGCCGGCGGATTCAAGGAAGTCATCGCCATAATCAGCGGTCAACGGGTCTATTCCCGTCTGAAATATGAGAGCGGCACCCACCGGGTGCAGCGAGTTCCAGAAACCGAGGCCCAAGGGCGCATTCATACCTCGGCCTGCACCGTCGCGGTCCTCCCCGAGGCGGAAGACGTCGATGTCGACATCGATCCCTCGGATCTGCGCATCGATGTTTACCGCGCTTCCGGCGCGGGAGGCCAGCACGTCAACAAGACCGAATCGGCGATCCGGATCACCCATGTTCCGACAGGGGTGGTGGTGACCTGCCAGGACGAAAAGTCCCAGCACAAGAACAAAGCCAAGGCCATGAAGATCCTCAAGTCGAGGATTCTCGACAGCATGATTGCCGAGCAGCAGGCCCGGACGGCCGCCGACCGCAAGAGCCAGGTCGGCAGCGGCGATCGCAGCGAGCGGATCCGCACCTACAATTTTCCTCAGGGGCGCTGCACCGATCACCGCATCGGCCTCACCCTCTATCGTCTGGACGGCATCATGCAGGGGGATCTGGACGAAATCGTCGACGCGCTCACCACCCATAGCCAGGCCGACGCCCTTTCCGGTCAAGAGGCATAAAAATCACCCATGGCTGAAACCTGGACGGTGCTCAAGGTCCTTCAATGGACGGCGGGATATCTCAAGGAAAAGGGGATCGAGGGAGGGCGCCTCGATGCCGAACTTCTGCTCTCCGACGCATTGATTCTGGATCGGGTGGGGCTCTATCTCAATTATGACCGGCCTCTCACTACAGTTGAACTGACTTTCTTCCGCCAACAGGTGGGACGCCGGGCCAGACGCGAACCGCTTCAGTACATCCTCGGGAGGGCCGAATTCTGGTCGCTCCCCTTCGTCGTGAATCCGGCGGTTCTCATTCCACGCCCGGATACGGAAATTCTGGTGGAGGAGGCCCTTAAGCGGGCGAGCGTCGAGGCGAACATTCTCGACGTGGGGACGGGGAGCGGCGCCATTGCTGTCGCTCTGGCTCATGAACTCCCCGGAGCGGCTGTCGAGGGGGTGGATATTTCCCCTGCGGCGCTGGAAGTGGCGGCGGAAAACGCCCGACGCAACGGCGTCGATGGCCGTGTTCGGCTTGGAGAGGCGGATCTCGCCCGCTTGCCGGAAGGGCCCTTCGATCTTATTGTTTCAAATCCGCCCTACATCCCCAGCGATGAACTGGCCGCGCTCATGCCCGAGGTACGGGATTTCGAGCCGCGCCTGGCACTTGACGGGGGCGGGGACGGACTCGAAAGTTACCGGCTGTTGGCGCGCCATGCCCCGAGCCGGCTGCACTCCGGCGGCTGGCTGCTGCTGGAGACGGGAGCCGGTCAGGCACCGGCGGTGCGGGAGCTTCTGGCCGAAGCCGGTCTGCTCGACGTCTTCAGCCGGGACGATTATGCCGGCATCCCCCGAGTGGTCGGGGGAAAAGCCGCCACGCGTGACGCGTGACGGGCCGGTGCGCATAGAACCATGACTTTTTACATGCAGAGTTCACTTTGGAAAAGATAATCATTCATGGAGGCCGCCGCCTGAAGGGGGAGGTCCGGATCAGCGGGGCGAAGAACGCTGCGCTTCCTTTGCTTTTTGCAACCCTACTCGCCCCCTGCACGCACCGGGTCGGCAATGTACCTAAATTAAGGGATATCGATACGGTCGAGAAGCTCTTGACCATTCTCGGCGCCGAAGTGGTCAGGGAAAACGGCACCTTTGCCATCGATGCCTCTAAAATCAGGAGCGTCGAAGCCCCCTATGAACTGGTGCGCACCATGCGGGCATCGGTGCTTGTTCTCGGGCCTCTGCTGGCCCGCCTGGGTCAGGCGCGGGTAAGTCTCCCCGGCGGTTGCGCCATCGGCGCCCGGCCCATCAATCTGCACCTCAAGGGGCTCGAGGCCATGGGCGCCAGGATCGCCCTTGACCACGGCTATGTTGAGGCGAAAGCAAAACGTCTGCGCGGTGCGCGCATCTACTTCGATATCCCGACCGTCGGCGGAACGGAGAATCTGATGATGGCGGCGACCCTGGCCAAGGGGACGACGGTGCTTGAAAACGCCGCCCGCGAGCCGGAGATCGTCGATCTGGCCGCTGCTCTGACAGGAATGGGGGCCAGAATCGACGGCGCCGGCACCGATACGATAACCATCGAAGGGGTCGATGAGCTCAAGCCTCTCAATTACAGGGTTATGCCCGATCGCATCGAGGCCGGAACCTTCATGATCGCCGCCGCCATTACCCGCGGCGATGTGCTGCTGACAGAGGCGGTTCCCGCTCATCTTGAGCCGCTGATCAGCAAACTTCGGGAGGCCGGGGTGGAAATCACCGAAGAGGAGGGAAAGCTCAGGGTTCGCGGGCCCAGGAAAATTTCCTCGGTGAATATCAAAACCCATCCGCATCCGGGATTTCCGACGGACATGCAGGCGCAGTTCATGGCCTTGATGGCGTTCGGCTCGGGGACCAGCGTCATTACCGAGAGCGTCTTCGAAAACCGCTTCATGCATGTCTGCGAATTGCAGCGCATGGGGGCGGATATCACCATCGAAGGACACACCGCCACGGTCAGGGGGGCCAAGTCGCTGGTGGGGGCGCCGGTGATGGCCACCGACCTTCGCGCCAGCGCCAGCTTGATCCTGGCCGGACTGGCAGCGGAGAACACCACCGAGGTCTCCCGCATCTATCATCTCGACCGAGGCTATGAGCGGATCGAGGAGAAACTCCAGGGGCTTGGCGCCGATATCAAGAGAGTTAAAGAATAAAAATCGTCATTGGTCATTTGTCACTGGTCATTTGCATTAAAAATCCGGGCTTTCCGCAGTTGCAAATGACCAATGACAAATGACAAGGGACTGCCTTTATGAGCGATTACATCACCTTCGCCCTGCCCAAGGGGCGCATCATGCAGGACTCCATGGAGCTGTTTGCCAAGATCGGCATCACCTGCCCCGAGATGGAGAAAGGAAGCCGCAAGCTGGTTTTCGAGAACCGCGAGAGCAAATTCCGGTTCATGGCGGTGCGGGCGACCGATGTGCCCACCTATGTCGAATACGGATGCGCCGACCTGGGGGTGGTGGGGAAGGACACCCTTCTGGAGCAGGGGAAGGACCTCTATGAGCCGATCGATCTCAAGTTCGGATACTGCCGCATGGTGGTGGCCGAGCCGAAGGCGCTACGCCAGGAAGACGATCCCGCCAACTGGTCCAATATCCGGGTAGCCACCAAGTACCCCAACGTGACCGAGCGCTTCTTTGCCGCCAAGGGGATCCAGGTGGAGCTGATCAAGCTGTACGGCTCCATCGAGCTGGCTCCTTTGGTGGGACTATCCGAGCGCATCGTCGATCTGGTTTCCACCGGCGCTACCCTGCGGGAAAACGGCATGGTGGAGGTGGAAACGATCGCCGAGATTACCAGCCGGCTGATCGTCAACCGCGCCAGCCTCAAGACCAAGCACCAGCGCATCACCGAAATCATTGAGGGACTCGAGCAGGTTGTAGGAGAGATGCCGACAGTTTCTCTGTGAGGGATGAGGAGAACCGTCCACTCACGCCTCACGCCTTTGGAGTTGCCATGATTCAGCTTTTGCATTTTACCGACCCCGGCTTCGAAGCCGCCTTCAGGGAGATCATCGAGCGGCGGGAGAGCGTGCCGCAGGGGGTGGAGAAGACGGTGGAGGAGATCATCGCCGCGGTGCGCAGCCGGGGCGACCGGGCCCTGTTCGAATACACGGCCCGTTTTGACAGGCTGGAGCTGACGGCCGAAAACCTGGCGGTGAGCGAGGAGGAGATCGACCGGGCTCTCGCCGCCGTCAGCCAGGAATCTCTCGACGCCCTGAAGCTGGCGGCCGGACGGATCGCCTCCTATCACCGGAAGCAGAAAACCGAAACCTGGCTCTCCATCGAGGAGGAGGATGTTCTGCTCGGGCAGATGGTGCGCCCCCTGGACCGGGTGGGCATCTATGTCCCAGGCGGCAAGGCCGCCTATCCCTCCTCGGTCCTGATGAATGCCATCCCCGCGAAGGTGGCGGGGGTCGAAGAAGTGATTATGGTCGTGCCCATGCCCGGCGGCGAGATCAATCCCCACGTGCTGGCAGCGGCCCATCTGGCCGGGGTGGACAGGATCTTCAAGGTAGGCGGCGCCCAGGCCGTGGCTGCCCTGGCCTACGGCACCGAGAGCATTCCCCGGGTCGACAAGATCACCGGGCCGGGAAACATCTATGTCGCCACCGCCAAGAGGATGGTCTTCGGCCAGGTCGACATCGACATGATCGCCGGGCCCAGCGAAATCCTGATCATCAACGACGGCAGCGGCAATCCCGCTCACATCGCAGCCGACCTCCTCTCCCAGGCCGAGCACGACGAACTGGCCTCGTCGATCCTGATCACCACCGATGCGAAATTCGCCGAGGAGGTGCGCGCGGAGGTGGAGGAGCAGCTCGTCCGGCTACCTCGCCAGGCGATTTCCCGCAGCTCCATCGACCGGTACGGCGCAGTCATCGTAGCGGAATCCCTTGACGACGGTATCGCCTTTTCCAACCGGATTGCTCCTGAGCATCTGGAGCTGGCGGTGGACAATCCTTTCGAGATTCTGCCGCGCATCCGTCATGCCGGCGCCATCTTCATGGGTCACAACACCCCCGAGGCGGCGGGCGACTACCTGGCCGGGCCCAATCATACCCTCCCCACGGGAGGAACCGCCCGGTTTTTCTCCCCCCTGGGGGTGGATGACTTCATCAAGAAATCGAGCATCGTCTCCTTCTCTCGGCAGGGGCTTCATAGGCTGGGAGAATCCATCGTCCATATCGCCGAGTTGGAGGGGCTTTCCGCCCATGCCCGCTCCGTATCCATCCGTCTGGAAGACTGAAGGAGGCCGCCGTGTCCCGAAGCGCCACCATCGACCGCAAGACCAAAGAGACCGATATCCATCTGACCCTGGTGCTGGACGGGGCCGGAGAGAGCAGGATCGCCACGCCGGTTCCCTTTCTCGACCACATGCTCACGCACGTCTCCAAGCACGGTTTTTTTGATCTTTCCGTCAAAGCTGGCGGGGACGTGGAGATCGATGCCCATCATACCGTGGAGGACCTGGGGATTTGTCTGGGCGAGGCCTTCAAGAAGGCGCTGGGGGACAAGGCGGGGATCCGCCGCTTCGGCCGGGGGACCATGCCGATGCACGAGGCACTGGCGTCGGTGATCATCGATTTCTCCGGACGCCCCTTTCTCGTGTTCAATGTCGACATGCCCAAGGCCAAGGTCGGCGAGTTCGACACAGAGCTGGTGGAGGAATTCTTTGTCGCCTTCTGCAACCATGCCGGTGCCAACGTCCATGTGAACCTCGCCTATGGCGACAACCTGCACCACATCATCGAGGCGATCTTCAAATCCTTCGGCCGGGCTCTCGACGAGGCAACCGCCTTCGATCCCCGGGTCGAGGGAGTGCTGTCCACCAAGGGAAAGCTGGAATAACTGTCGAAAGCGTCGCAATCTGTTCCAATATTTGATATCTGGAATCATCTATGAGAACCGTCACCATCATTGATTACGGCATGGGTAACCTGCGCAGCGTCCAGAAAGGCTTCGAGAAGGTTGGATCCGCCGCCCTGGTGACCGCCGATCCCCGAGAGGTGGAACAGGCCGAGAGGCTGGTTCTGCCGGGCGTCGGGGCGTTCCGGGACTGCATGGACAATCTCCGCCAGGGCGGATTCATAGAGCCGATCCTGCGCCATGTCGAATCCGGCCGCCCCTTTCTCGGCATCTGCCTGGGACTGCAGCTTCTCTTCACGGAAAGCGAGGAGTTCGGCCGGCACCAGGGGCTGGACATTATTCCCGGAAAGGTGGTGCGCTTTCCGGCCGACCTGCGCCAGGGAGACGAGGAACTCAAGGTGCCTCACATGGGGTGGAATCAGATCGAGATCCGCCGTCCGGCTCCTGTTTTCAAGGGAGTGGAGGACGGCATCTCGGTGTACTTCGTCCATTCCTACTACGTCGTGCCCGAGGACGAGTCCGCGGTGGCGACCGTCACCGACTACGGTATCCCTTTCTGCTCCGCCGTCTGGCGCGACAACGTCATGGCCACCCAGTTCCATCCAGAGAAGAGCCAGCAGGTGGGTCTGCAGATCCTGAAGAATTTTGCAAAATTATGATTGCATGTAGGGGCAATTCTTGAATTGCCCCTACGGAAGGAAATTGGAATGATTGTCATACCCGCGATCGACCTGAAGGAAGGGCGCTGCGTCCGGTTGGAGCAGGGCCTCATGGAGAAAGATACCGTCTATAGCGACGACCCCGCCGCCCAGGCCCGAATCTGGCAGAAGAAGGGGGGAGAACTGCTGCACATCGTCGATCTCGACGGCGCCTTCGCCGGAGTCCCCCGCAACAAATCCGCTATAGAGGCCATCGTCGGCGCCATCGATATCCCTACGGAACTCGGCGGCGGAATTCGCGACCTGGCAACAGTCGAGGCTTATCTGGAACTGGGCGTCGGGCGGGTGATCCTGGGGACGGTGGCCAAGGAGAACCCCGCCCTGGTGGCCGAGGCCTGCCGACTTTTCCCCGGACGGATCGTGGTCGGCATAGACGCCAAAGACGGACTAGTGGCGGTGCGGGGATGGGCCGACCTCACCGAGAAGAATGCCTCCGAAATGGCCCGGGAGATGGAAGGGATGGGCGTCGCCGCTATCATCTACACCGACATCGCCCGGGATGGTATGATGCAGGGGCCGAATATCGAAGCGACCCGCCGGCTGGCCGAATCGATTTCGATCCCGGTGATCGCCTCCGGCGGGGTGTCTTCTCTGAAGGATATCGAAAATCTTCTGGCTATCGAAAAGTCCGGTGTGGTCGGGGTGATCACCGGCAAGGCGATCTACACAGGGGCGCTCGATCTGCGCGAAGCGGTGGCTTTGACAAAAAAGCGTAGGGGCAATTCATGAATTGCCCCTACCTGGAGATAACATGCTGACCAAACGCATCATACCCTGTCTCGACGTCAAAGACGGCCGGGTGGTCAAGGGAGTTCAGTTCATCGGGTTGCGCGACGCCGGAGATCCGGTGGAGGCCGCCGAGGCCTACGACGCTCAGGGCGCCGACGAACTGACTTTCCTCGACATCACCGCCTCCAGCGACAAGCGCAACATCATTCTCGACGTGGTGGCCCGGACCGCCGAGAGGGTCTTCATGCCTCTCACCGTGGGCGGAGGGGTGCGGGAGATCGCCGATATCCGCAACCTGCTCAACGCCGGAGCCGACAAGGTGTCGATCAACACCGCCGCGGTGCACCGCCCTGAGTTCGTCCGCGAGGCCGCCGAGCGCTTCGGCTCCCAGTGCATCGTGGTGGCCATCGACGCCCGGAGGGTCTTGCAGGATGGCGGGCGTTGGGAGGTTTTTACCCATGGAGGCCGCAATCCCACAGGCATCGATGCTGTCGAGTGGGCCGCCCGCATGGAATCGTACGGCTCTGGAGAGATCCTGCTGACCTCCATGGACAAGGACGGCACCAAGGACGGCTATGATCTCGATCTGACCCGGGCGATCAGCGACCGAGTCCGTATACCGGTGATCGCCTCGGGGGGCGTGGGCAATCTCGAACATATCCGCGAGGGCCTCACCGAAGGCGGCGCCAGCGCCGCCCTGGCCGCCAGTATCTTCCACTTCCGCGAGTACACCATTGCCGAATGCAAGGAGTACCTGCGTGAAAGAGGGGTGCCCGTACGTCTGTAAATCTTGAGGAGTGAGGCGTGAGAAGTGATGAACAAAATTATTGAAAAGAGATTTTTTCGCCTCACCCCTTACGCCTAACGCCTCACTTGGAGTTATCATGTCCCTTATTGATCAGCTCAAATTCGACGAAAACGGCCTGATCCCCGCCATCACCCGCGACGCCGAGAACGGCGAGGTGCTGATGATGGCGTTCATGAACGCCGAGGCGGTGGAGAAGACCGTGCAGACCGGCACGGTCCACTACTATTCCCGCTCGCGCAGAAATCTGTGGATGAAGGGGGAGAGCTCGGGGCACGTGCAGACGTTGCGGGAGATCCGTTTCGACTGCGACGCCGACTGTCTTCTCCTCACCGTAGAGCAGCAGGGAGCGGCCTGTCATACCGGCCACCGCTCCTGCTTCTATCGCACCTGGGAGAAGGGCGGAGTCCGCACCGAAGAGGAGAAGACGGTGGACGCCGAAGCCATTTATGCTCAGAGGGATATCCTCGACGCCCTCTACCATGTGATCCAGGAGCGCCGCCAGAACCCTTCGGTCAAATCCTACGTCGCCTCTCTTTTTGCCAAGGGGCTCGACAAGATCCTTGGCAAGATCGGCGAGGAGGCCACGGAAACCGCGGTAGCAGGCAAGGGGGGTGATCGCGAGGAAGTCGTCGCCGAAGTGGCCGACCTCTTTTTCCACACCCTCATTCTTCTCGGTTATTACGATCTCCCTCCTGAACGGGTCTATGCCGAGCTTCGCCGCCGTTTCGGACTGTCGGGGATCGAGGAAAAAGAAAGCCGCGGCAATCCACCGTAGTCGGCAAAGGGCCGAAAAAAAGGTAGTTGCTTCTTGAAGGCAACCGGTCTATTATAAAAAGTTCTTGAAAAAAGGGCGCCGGCTGGCCGGTTGCCCTATTTGCGTTTTCCGCAACCGAGGATCCCAGATGAGCCTGTCACAGCAGTTGAACGAAGCAATGAAAGAGGCCATGAGGGCCAAGGATTCCCTGCGCCTGAATACCATCCGGCAGATCCGCACCAGCGTCAAGAACAAGGAAATAGACGAGCGGCGGGAACTGGATGATCAGGAGATCATAGGCGTTATCTCCATGCTAGTGAAGCAGCGCAAGGAGTCGGCCCAGCTTTACCGGGAGGGCGCCCGTCCGGAACTGGCGGAAAAAGAAGAGCAGGAATTGGCCGTCCTGCAGGAGTTTCTCCCCGCACAGCTCGGAGAGGAAGAGATCCGCAGCATCATCGAGGAAGCGGTAACCAAAACCGGCGCCGCCTCCGTGAAGGATATGGGAAAAGTCATGAAGGTCGTCACCGGCAGGACCCTTGGCCGCGCCGACGGCCGGCTGGTCAGTGAACTGGTCAAGGTCCGTCTCTCCGCCTGATCGGAGGTGGACCGGCCCGGTTGCCGTGGAGCGCAGGAAATGGGGATGAATGTCATCGACATTACGATCCTGAGCATACTCGTCGCCTTTACGGTCAAGGGGCTGTTCCGGGGATTTCTCAAGGAACTCTGTTCCTTGCTGGGCCTTATTGCGGGGGCTGTTCTTGCCTTCAGTTTTCACGCACCCCTGGCGGAAATGTTGGTGCAGTATTTCCAGATGCCTTCCCGAATCGCCATCTTTGTCGCCTTTCTCCTCTTGTTTCTGGCGACGGTGGTCTTTTTTTCCTTGCTCGGTTATGCCCTCTCCCGTTTTCTCAAGCTTCTCTTCCTGGGAGGGCTGAACCGCGTGGCCGGTGGATTCTTCGGGCTGCTCCAAGGGGTATTGCTGCTGACGATGACGCTTTTTTCTCTTTCTCTGACGCCCCTCCCCAAGACGGTGCAGCCCGCTTTCAAGGGATCGATACTTTCGCCTCCTTTTGTCAACCTTGGCGAAACGGTATTGCATGGCAGCCGCCAGGTAATCGCCGAATGGCTCTAATGCGGCACCGCACTGGATTCGCCGGGACACGGCGGCAGGTTTGATGAACGAAGAAACGCTTCGGGTTCTCGAATTCGATAAGATCCGGGTGCTGCTTTCCGGTTTTACGGCAACGGAGCCGGGACGGGAGGTGGCCCGAAACCTTCGGCCCCTCGATTCGCGGGAGGCGGTGGCCTCCTCGCTCGCCGAGATCGTCGAGATGACCGTCCTGATGGCTGCGCAGGGAAGACCGCCGGTTGGGGGATGCCGTGATCTGCGCGAGTCGCTTCGGCAACTGCGGGCCGAGGGGAGTCGGCTGGATCCGGAGAATCTTCTGGAAATTCTGCTGAGTCTGGAGGCGGCCCGGGACTGCCGGCGCTATTTTGGCGATCCGGAGTATGCGCCAGGGCTGGCCGGCCTGGCCGCGGGTCTCGATCCCTTGAGGGGGCTGGCACAGAGCCTGCGTGAGAGCATCGGGGCGCGGGGTGAGATTCTGGACGGTGCCTCTTTCGAACTGGGGGACCTGCGCCGCGGCATCCGTCAGTTGCGCAACCGGATCAAGAAGATCCTGGAGGATATGCTCTCCGCCGATCATCTTGCGACCGTCTTTCAGGACCGGATCATCACCGAGAGGGGCGGCCGCTACGTCGTGCCGGTGCGTGCCGACCACCGCGGCCAGATCAAGGGTTTCGTTCACGATGAATCGGCCAGTGGACAGACCCTCTATGTGGAGCCTGCAGCCGTCCTGGAGCGCAACAACGAGTTGCATGCCCTGTTGCGTGAAGAGAAACGGGAAGAGGAGCGCATCCTGCTGCGGCTCTCGGACGCCGTGCGACACGATGCCGAGGCTCTCCGGACCAACCAGGAGATTCTCGCCAGGCTCGATTTTACCGCCGCCGCCGGCCGGTTTTCCCAGCGAAGCGACGCCGCTGCGCCGCGGTTGGCAGAGGAGCCTCTGATAGAACTCAGAGCGGCCCGCCATCCGCTGCTTCTCTTTCACCCGAACGGAGAACCCCGCCAGGAGGGGGCGGTTCCCATCGATCTGCTGCTCGGTGAGGGGAACGACACACTGGTGGTGAGCGGCCCTAACACCGGAGGCAAAACCGTCGCCCTTAAGACGGCGGGGCTTCTTCTTCTGATGGTTCGCTCCGGGTTGCACATTCCCTGCGCCCCCGACAGCCGTGTCCATCTTTTTGGCAAGATATTCGCCGATATCGGCGACGAGCAGAGCATCGAGGAGAGCCTCTCGACCTTTTCCGGGCATCTGACCCGGATCAGGCGCATTCTCGAAGAGGCCGACGGCGACTCCCTGGTCCTTCTTGACGAGGCGGGTACCGGCACCGATCCTGCCGAGGGCGGCGCCCTGGCCCTGGCGATCCTCGACTCTCTGCGGGAGCGAGGGGCACGGGCCATTGTCACCACGCATCTCAATCTGGTCAAAGGCTATGCCCACCTTAGGGAAGGGGTGGAAAACGCCGCCGTGGAATTCGACGCCCGGACACTGGCGCCCACCTATCGGTTGCACTACGGCATTCCCGGGGCGAGCAACGCTTTCACCATCGCCCGCCTCCTGGGGCTCCCCGAGGGAGTCCTGGCCAGGGCCTCCGGGTACCTGGGGGAGGGGGAGCGGGAAGGGCTGGAACTGACCGAGGAACTCAATCGTCTGGCCAAGGAGCTGGAGCAGGATCGGGCCGAGGCGCGGAGGCAGCGGGAGCGGGCCGAGCAGGAGCGGGAGAAGCGCAAACGGCTCCTGGCCGAACTGGAGGAGCAAAAGGGTGCAATCCTGGAGAAGGCGAAGCGTCGTGGCGAAAGAGTTGTGCGCGAGGCCGAAACGAGGGTGAAAGCCCTTGTCGAGCGAGTCCGGGAACGAGCCTCCGATATCCGAGAACAGGCGGAGCTTGCCGGGGAGATGCGGGCGGTGCGGGAGGAGCTGACCGCCCTTCGTCCCGAGCCGCGCCGCATGGGTGCGGTTCCGAGGGAAGTCGAAGCGGGAGAAATCCTCCGCATCACCGCCCTCGGCGCCGAAGGGGAAGTCGCCCGGGTGCAACAGGGTGGTGAGGTCGAGCTCGTCGTCCACGGCAAGAAGCTGCGCCTCCCCCTGTCAGCCCTGGAGCAGTTTACACCCCGGCGATTTGTCGGCAGAGGGAGCGGTCGGGCCACGGTGCGGAGCCGGGTCGATCGGGAGAGTGCCGGGTCGAAGCTTTTGCTGGTGGGTCAACGAGTGGAGGCGGCCCTTCTTCTGCTCGACCGCTTTCTCGACGACGCCCTGCTGCACGGACTGCACGAGGTGGAGGTGGTTCACGGAGCCGGGGAGGGGGTTCTGCGCCAGGCGGTTCGGGAGTTTCTAGTCGCTCACCGGGGGGTGGCCGCTTTTCATGCCGCCGATCCTGGACGCGGAGGCGATAACGTGACCATCGTTGAGATGAAGAGATGATGGGGCGGATACCGGAAGAAAAGATCCAGGAAATCCGTGAGAGGCTCGATATCGTGGAAGTGGTTTCCTCCTACCTGCCGCTCAAGCGTTCTGGAGCCAACCACCAGGGACTGTGCCCCTTCCACGGGGAGAAAACCCCTTCCTTCAACGTTAACGCCCCCCGGCAGATCTTTCACTGCTTCGGCTGCGGGGTGGGAGGAAACGTATTTTCCTTCCTGATGCGCATGGAAGGGCTCTCCTTCCCCGAGGCCGTGAGGCGGCTCGGGGAGCGCGTGGGTGTCGAGGTCGAAGAGGAGACCCTGTCGCCGGTCGAGGAAAAGCGCCGCGAAGAGGTGGAGCGCCTGGTCCGGATCAACGAAGTGGCCGCCGATTTCTATCATCGGATCCTCCTCGATGAACCGGAAGGGGCGGCGGCCCGCCGCTACCTGCGCGAGCGTGGGTACGACGGCGAAGCGGCCCGCCGGTTTCGCCTGGGCTACGCCCCCGAGCGATGGGACGCCCTGGCGAAGCACCTGGAGACGAAGGGATTCGATCCCGCCCTGGTCCGGGAGAAACTAGGGCTCGTCCGCCCCGGGCGGGACGGGCGAAGCGACTACGATCTGTTCCGCCGCCGGCTGCTTTTCCCCATTTCGGATTCCCGGGGCCAGGTGGTGGCCTTTGGCGGACGGGTGATGGACGACTCGCTCCCCAAGTACATCAACTCTCCCGAGTCCCCCGTCTACCACAAGGGACGCACCCTTTACGGTCTCTATCAGGCGAAGGAAGGGATGCGGCAGACAGGGGAAGGGATCGTAGTCGAAGGATATTTCGACCAGATGGCCCTGGACCGGGCAGGATTCGGCAATGCCGTGGCCACCTGCGGAACGGCCCTGACGGCGGAGCATGCCCGTGTGCTCAAGCGCTATGCCAAGCGCCTGCTGCTCCTCTTCGACCAGGACAGCGCTGGACAGAAGGCGACCTTCCGGGCCATGGAGGCGCTCCTGCCCGAGGGATTCGCCGTGGCGGTTGTGGCCTTGGAGGCCGGCGAGGATCCAGACTCCTTTCTGCGCAAGCGGGGCACGGAGGCATTTCGAACGCGGATGCAGGGGGCGCGTCCGGCCCTGGAGGTGTTCATGGAAGCGGCTCTGGCGGCCTGCGGCGACAGCGTCGAGGGACGGGCACGGGCCGTGGAAGAGGTCATGGACCGGCTGATTCTGCTGCCCAGCGACATTGAACGCAGTCTCTACCGCCGTCTCCTGTCGCAGCGTACCGGAATTGAGGAGGACCTGCTCCGGCGCCGGTCCCCTCCCCCGGCTGATGCACCCTCGCGGCAGGACCCCGTTCGGCCCGTTTCCGCCCCTTCATCCCGCCCTCCGGCCCGGCCGAAAGAGACGGGGGCAGGAACAAGAGCCCAGGAACTGCTGCTGCACATGCTCGATGGGAATCCGGAGATCCGCCGGAAGGTGGCCGGTGAGGGAGTGGAGAGCTTTTTCTCCGATGAGGACCGGCGGGGGATCGCCGAGCGGCTGGTCGAGGATGCGGAGGGGGAAAGTCCCATGCAGCGGCTTCTGGACGACGACCGCCTGAGCGAAGAACAAAAAGCCCTGGTCTCGGGTATTCTTATAAGAGACGCTCAGATCTACGCCGAAGACCCGGAGGCGATCTTTGCCGACTGCCGCCAGGCGGTGGTCAGAGAACGTCTGAGAAAGCGCAGCAAGGAGCTTCCCGGACTTATCCGGCAGGCCGAACAGAGCGGCGACCGGGAAGCCTTGGACGCCTATTACCGGGAGCAGATAGAAATTAATCGTACGTTGAAAAAATAGGTTTAAGGATATCGCATTGTCGATGGCCCCTGCACAGGCGGGGATCGAGAGGAGAAGGCAAGGCATGGCCAAGAAGACCGGGATGGATGAAGTACAGCAGCTCATAGACATGGGGAAGGAGCGTGGGTATCTCACCTATGATGAGGTCAACGACGCCCTTCCGGCGGACATGGTCTCTTCCGACCAGTTGGACGACGTGATGAGCATGTTTGGGGAGATGGACATCGAGATCGTCGATACCGAGCAGAAGCTGTCGTTGCGCAAGGACCAGATACTCGGCGGCGACCTGCACGACGGCGACGAAGAGGAAGAAGAGGAGTCGGAGTTCGAGGCCGGCACTCTGGGGCGCACGAGCGATCCGGTGCGTATGTACCTGCGAGAAATGGGACAGGTGTCCCTCCTTACCCGGGAAGGGGAAGTGGAGATCGCCAAGCGCATCGAAGAAGGGGATGCTCAGGTGACCCGCGTCATCATGCGTTCCCCCATCGCCTTCAAGGAGATCATCTCCCTCGGCGAGCGTCTGGAAAAAGGGCAGATCAGCGTGGCCGAGATCACCAAGGAGTATGAAGAGGAAGAGGGGACCGAGGAAGAAATAAAGCAGCGCCAGCGGGTCCTCGATCTGGTAGCGCAGATTCGCGAGCTCGAAGGCCGTTTCATGGAAATGCGCGAACAGCTCGCTACCGCCGAAGCCGGGGGAAAAGATACCCTGGAGAAGGATTGTCAGGCGCTGAAGGGAGAGATCTTCGAGCTGATGCGTAAAATTCGGCTCAAGGATTTTCAGATCGCCAAGATCGTCGACCGCCTCAAAGAGCTGGCAGAGCAGGTCAAGAAGGGAATGGCCGAGATCAGCGCCTGCGAGGTGGAGCTGAAGCTGCCGCACAAGGAGATCAAGCGTCAGTTGCGCCGCATGCGCAAGAACGAGGAAGAGGCCCGCGCCATCTCTCAAGAGCTGGGCGTTCCGGTCGATTCCCTCCTGGTGGTTGAGAAGCGCCTCAAGAGCGCCCAGCGCAAGTTCAAGAGAGTCGAGGAGGAGTCCGGCTTCGCTCCGGAGGAACTGCTCGAATCCCTCAAGGAAGTGCATAAGGGGGAATGGCGGGCCAAGGCGGCCAAGACCGAACTGGTGGAGGCCAACCTGCGTCTGGTGGTCTCCATCGCCAAGAAGTACACCAATCGCGGCCTGCAGTTCCTCGACCTCATCCAGGAGGGAAATATCGGGCTGATGAAGGCCGTGGACAAGTTTGAGTACCAGCGCGGCTACAAGTTCTCCACCTACGCCACCTGGTGGATCCGCCAGGCCATCACCCGGGCGATCGCCGATCAGGCGCGCACCATCCGCATTCCGGTGCACATGATCGAGACCATCAACAAGCTGATTCGCACCAGCCGGCAGCTGGTTCAGGAGATCGGGCGTGAGCCGGTCCCGGAAGAGATCGCCGAACGCATGGAGCTTCCTCTGGAGAAGGTGCGCCGGGTGCTCAAGATCGCCAAGGAGCCGATTTCCCTCGAGACCCCAATAGGGGAGGAGGAGGACTCCTCCCTGGGAGACTTTATCGAGGACAAGGGGGTGGTCTCTCCCTTGGAGGCGGTGATCAAGGGAAACCTCTCCGACCAGACCGCCCGGGTCCTGTCCACCTTGACCCCCCGGGAGGAGAAGGTGCTGCGCATGCGTTTCGGCATCGGCGAGAAGAGCGACCACACTCTCGAGGAGGTCGGCCAGGATTTTGCCGTCACCCGTGAGCGAATTCGCCAGATCGAAGCCAAGGCGCTGCGCAAGCTGCGGCATCCGAGCCGAGCCAAACGCCTCAAGAGCTTTGTCGAGACGACGTAATGTGCGGTGCGGCAAAAGCTCTTGACAGGACTCTCTCGAAGTCCTAAACTGCGTCTTTGACTGTTAAATCCAGGGCCTATAGCTCAGTTGGTAGAGCCACCGGCTCATAACCGGTTGGTCCCAGGTTCGAATCCTGGTGGGCCCACCACATGGAAACGAGATGAGTCGGGTACTCATATCCACATATCACACGACGTAACACACCGAGAGTGCAACGAGAACAGGGTTGCACTCTCTTTTTTTCCCCGCCGGAGTATGAAAAAAGAACGCATCGCCCGCATCCATGACCTGCTCGGTCTGGTCAACACCCTTTATCCCCCGGCCCTGGCCGAAGAGTGGGACAATGCAGGACTCCAGGCCGGGGACACCGGTGCCGAACTGAACCGGGTGCTCCTCTGCCTCGATCCCTCCGGACAGGCTCTCGATGCGGCCCGCGAAGCCGGAGCCCAGGCCATTCTTACCCATCACCCGCTGATTTTCCACCCTCTTAAGAACCTCACCCCCGGCGACGAAACCGGCCGGATACTCTTCCGCGCCGTCCGGGAGGGCGTGGCGGTCCTCTGCGCGCACACCAACCTCGACCGGGCGGCGCCGGGTCTGAACGACTGGCTGGCCGAACGGCTGGGGCTGTCGGAAATTTCCCCCCTGGCTGCCGACCGCGGCGGAGACCTGCTCAAACTGGTAGTTTTCGTTCCGAGAGGATATGAGGAGGCGGTCGCCGATGCTCTCTTTAAAGGGGGAGCGGGAAAGGTGGGGAATTATGATCGCTGCTCTTTTGCCGCAACGGGAATCGGAACGTTCCGCCCCGGCACCGGGACTGAACCTTTTCTCGGCCGCCAGGGAGAGACGGAGCGGGTGGGCGAAATCCGCCTCGAGACCATACTCCCCCGCGAAGCGAAAGGGAAGGTCGTGGAGAAGATGCTGCGGGCGCACCCTTATGAGGAAGTGGCCTATGACCTGATCCCTCTGGCCAATCGCCGGCCGCATGTCGGATTGGGGCGGATCGGCCGCCTGGCGCAGCCTGTCACCCTGGGCGATTTCGCCGGGGAGGTGAAGGCGGCTCTCGGCGCCGGCTCCCTGCGCCTGGTGGGGGATCTCGCACGTACGGTGGCCAAAGTGGCCGTCTGTGGCGGCAGCGGAGCATCGCTTCTGGGAGAGGCAGTCCGGCAGGGGGCCGACGTCCTGGTTACCGGCGACCTCAAGTACCACGACGCGCGAAGCGCCGAGGGCCGGGGGATGGCTCTCATCGACGCCGGTCATTTCGCCACCGAGCGGCTTATGATTCAGGGGATGGCGGCGGCTCTTCGCGAAGAAACCGAACGGCGGGGACTGAATATCGAATTTATCGAGATGGAGGGGGAGGAAGATCCGTTCAAGACGATCTGAATCCCCCTCAGTTTTTCCGGGAACATCCGTAGTCACGCAACGCAGACACGAAGGGGAGGCAAACAAAGTGCAAGAACAGATGGAGCTGCTCAAGGAGCTGCAGGAAATCGATCAGGAACTGAGCAAGGTCCGCCAGAGCGGGAAGGAACTGGAGACCGAACGATCGGCGCTGAATGCCGATGTCGAGCGCGTTCAGGGCATGGTCGACAGCCTGGCGGCGGACTGCGAAGCTCTCAGGAACCAGCGCCGCGAGCTGACTCAATCCCTGGTCCTGGAGCAGGAGAACGTAAAAAAGGCCGAGGGCCGGCTCCCGACGATCAAGACGCAGAAGGAATATGTGGCGGTACTCAAGGAAATCGATACTGCCAAGAAGATGAACAAGGACATCGAAGACCAGATCCGGGCCAAGGACGGAGAGATCGAGGTTCTGAAAAAGGAACAGGAGGAAAAGGAAGGGGAGCTGGCCTCCCTCCGGGAGAAAGTCGATTCCCGCGATGGCGAAATCGCCGCCGTCCTTGCCGAATACGCTCAGACGGAGGCCGAAAAAGGGAATCAGCGGGACGCCCTGCTGAAGGACCTGCCGGTGCAGCTGCGCAAGCGCTATCAGCTCCTCTTCGACCGCCGCGGCGGGATGGCCGTGGTCGAGGCCAGGAACGGCGCCTGCCTCGGGTGCAACATGCATCTCCCCCCCCAGCTGTTCAACAGCCTCTTCCAGACCCAGGAGATCCAGAGCTGCCCCCACTGCAACCGTCTGCTCTTTGTCAGCTCCAACGGTTGATTCGACCCCTTTTCGCCGGGGTAAACGAAGTGTAAGATGAAGATGATGGTCGGAGAAGGACAGATGATCGCCGGTTCGACGAAGCCTTCGGGCCGAAGCGGACGGGAGGAAAGTCCGGGCTCCGCAGGGCAGGATGGTCCTTAACGGGGACCGGGGGCGACCCCAGGGAAAGTGCCACAGAGAGGAGACCGCTTCGCCTTCGCCAAGGCTTCGGCGAACAAGCCAATCCTAGTGAGCGGCCTGTCCGCCGTAGCCACCGCTTGCGGTGGCGTAGGAGGAG
>NZ_KI421412.1:82592-100615 GCF_000472285.1 Desulfuromonas sp. TF | reverse complement strand
GGATCTGCTCGGCCTGGTCAACACTCTCTATCCCCCGGTTCTTTCAGAAGAATGGGACAATGCGGGACTCCAGGCCGGAGACCCGAGCGCCGAACTGAAACGAGTGCTTGTCTGCCTCGACCCCTCCGAACAAGCCCTCGATACGGCCCGCGAGACCGGCGCCCAGGCTCTTCTCACGCACCACCCCCTCCTCTTCCGCCCACTCAGGAATCTCACCCCCGTCGACGAGACGGGCCGGATACTTTTTCGCTCTATCCGGGAGGGAGTGGCTGTCCTGTGTGCGCACACCAATCTGGATAAGGCGGCGCCAGGGCTGAACGACTGGCTGGCCGAACGGCTCGGGTTGTCGGACGTTTCACCCCTGTCCGCTCACAGGGGCGGCGATCTGCTCAAGTTGGTCGTCTTCGTTCCGAGGGGATACGAGGAGGTCGTTGCCGATGCCCTGTTCAAGGGCGGGGCCGGCCAGGTGGGGAACTACGACCGCTGCTCCTTTGCCGTAGCCGGGACCGGAACTTTCCGCCCGGGCGAGGGAACCGATCCTTTTCTCGGCCGCCAGGGAGAGACGGAACGGGTGGGCGAAATACGCCTGGAAACCATCCTTCCCCGCGAGGCGCAGACCAGGGTGGTGGAGAAAATGCTGAAGGCGCACCCGTATGAAGAAGTCGCCTATGACCTCATCCCTCTGGCCAATGGACGACCTCTGGTCGGGCTGGGGCGGATCGGCCGACTGGCGCAACCGTCTACCCTGTCCGAGTTCGCCGCGGGGGTGAAGGCCGCCCTCGGCGGCGGTCCTATGCGCTTCGTGGGGGATTCCGCCCGAAAAGTGCTCAAGGTGGCCGTCTGCGGCGGCAGTGGAGCTTCGCTGCTTAATGAGGCGGCACGACGGGGCGCCGACGTCCTTGTTACCGGCGACCTCAAGTACCACGAGGCGCGAAGCGCCGAAAGCCGGGGGATGGCAGTCATTGACGCCGGCCATTTCGCCACCGAACATATCATGATAAAAGGGATGGCGGAGGCTCTTCGACGGGAAGCGGAACGGCGGGGACTGAATATCGAATTCATAGAGATGGAGGGGGAGGAAGATCCGTTCAAGGCGGTCTGAATCCCCCTCCTTTTTTTCGGGTAACACCGGTAGTCAAGCAACGCAGATACGGAGGCAAACAAGTGCAAGAAAAGATGGAGCTGCTCAAGGAGTTGCAGGAGATCGATCAGGAACTGAACAAGGTTGGCCAGAGCAGGAAGGAGCTGGAGACCGAACGATCGGCATTGGATGCCGATATCGAGCGCGTTCAGGGTATGGTCGATAGCCTGAACGCGGACAGCGAAGCTCTCAAGGAACAGCGCCGAGAGTTGACCCAGGCTCTGGTCCTGGAGCAGGAGAATGTCAAAAAAGCCGAGGCGCGGCTCCCGTCGATCAAGACCCAGAAGGAGTATGTGGCGGTTCTCAAGGAAATCGACACCGCAAAGAAGATGAACAAGGACATTGAAGACCAGATCCGGGTCAAGGACGGAGAGATCGAGCTTCTGAACAAGGAGCGGGAAGAAAAGGAGGGGGAACTGGCCTCCCTCAGGGAAAAAGTCGACGCCCGTCAGGGTGAAATCGCCGCTGTTCTTGCCGAATATACTCAGGTACAGGATGAGAAAGGGAGCCAGCGGGACGTCCTGCTCAAGGATTTGCCGGCTCAATTGCGCAAACGCTATCAGCTCCTCTTCGAGCGCCGCGGCGGTATGGCCGTAGTGGAAGCGAGAAACGGCGCCTGTCTCGGCTGCAACATGCATCTTCCCCCCCAGCTGTTTAATAGCCTCTTTCAGACGCAGGAGATTCTGAGCTGCCCCCACTGCAACCGCCTGCTCTTTGTCAATTTCGAAGGATGATCCGAGTCTTTCCCCCCTGGGGGGGATCGAATAGTAAAATGCAGGTGATGGTCGGAGAAGGACAGATGATCGCCGGTTCGCCGAAGCCTTCGGGCAGAAGCGGACGGGAGGAAAGTCCGGGCTCCGCAGGGCAGGATGGTCCCTAACGGGGACCGGGGGTGACCCCAGGGAAAGTGCCACAGAGAGGAGACCGTCTGCCGAAGCCTCGGCGAAGGCAGATAAGGGTGAAAGGGTGAGGTAAGAGCTCACCAGTTCCGGCGGTGACGCCGGAAGCTCGGTAAACCCCATCCGGAGCAAGGCCAAATAGGGGAGCGCTGTAGGACGGCCCGTCCGAAGCTCCCGGGTCAGGCTGCTTGAGGCCGTCGGCAACGGCGGTCCTAGAGGAATGATCATCACTCCGGGGCGGGTAACCGCTCCGGAGAACAGAACCCGGCTTACGGCCTTCTCCGGCCATCATCTCCATTCACGGACGGCACGACCGAATCAGGAAGTGCCGTCCTTTTTTACCGTAGAGCTAAAAAGGCCATTATCCGCAGATTTCGCAGATGAACGCAGATTAGGCTCATCGGGTTTTTATCTGCGGAAATCTGCGCAATCTGCGGAAAAATATGATTCTCACTAAATTGAGTGACCGCAACCAAGAAGACGCCCTGCTTTGGAGACGCATCGTCGCAGGGCTCGAAAAGGAGGTCCTTCGCCTGCCTCCGTCCGAGAGGGCCTGGATCGCCTCCCGGCTGGAGCGGATCGGGCGCCTTCAGGAGGAGCTGCATGCCCTCTTCCTGCAGGGGGGCGGCCCGGAGGCGTGCCGCGATTGCGGCGGAGCCTGTTGCGACCGGGGGAGGCATCATGCGACTCTGGTGAACCTGCTGGGGTTTCTCCTCGCAGGAAGCCAGCCGCCCCTTCCCGACTTCGCCCGCCCCTGTCCCTTCCTCGGGGAGGGCGGCTGCCTGATGGAGCCGTCCCGGCGACCCTTCAACTGCGTCACTTTCATCTGCGACGCCATCGAAGACCGCCTCGACGCCGCAGGCCGCGAGGACTTCTACGCCCGGGAGCGGGAGCTGGGCGCCCTGTATGGGGAGTTCGACGCCCGCTACGCCGGCTCCAGCCTCCGGGGGATCCTGATCCGGGCGTCACGCCTGAAAGACGCGGACCTGCTGGCCCCGGCGGTGGGGGCGGTGGTATAATCAGTATCTGCAGCGAGAGCTGTTTGAATGCCCTTTTAAGGTTTTCGGTTCAATGACCAAGGAGAATTCTGCTGCATGGAATTGCATTTCCCCCGCTCCAACGGCGAACTCGACGAATTGATCGACGACATCCTCCGTCAGGCCGGGGTCCATCACCCCGGCATCATCCGCGAGATGATCATCAGCGCCCTCAAGGCAGGGCAGGAGAGCGATTATCTGGCCGACCTCAAGCTGATGCGCACCACCATGAAGGAGATGCGCTACACCAACAAGATCTTCGGTCCCTACCGCAATCGCAAGAAAGTGACCATCTTCGGCTCGGCCCGTACCATGCCGGAAGAGCCGATCTACCAGAAATGTGTGGTCTTCTCCCGGATGCTGACCGAGCGCGGCTACATGGTGATCACCGGCGGCGGCGGCGGGATCATGCAGGCCGGCAACGAGGGGGCGGGAATCGAAAATTCCTTCGCCGTCAACATCCGGCTTCCCTTCGAGCAGGAAACCAACCCGGTGATGTCGGAGAGCAAGAACGTCATCACCTACAAGTACTTCTTCAACCGCAAGGTGGCTTTCCTCAAGGAGGCCCAGGCCGTGGCCCTCTTCCCCGGAGGCTTCGGCACCCTCGACGAGGCGATGGAAACCCTCACCCTGGTGCAGACGGGGAAGAATCCCCCCATTCCCCTGGTCCTCATCGACGACGAAAACGGCGACTACTGGGAGCGCTGGCTCCATTTCATCAAGGAGACCCTGCTCAAGCGAGGGCTGATCTCCGGCGAGGACTTCAGCCTCTTCACCATCACCCGAGATCCGGTCGAAGCCGTCCAGGTCATCGAAGACTTCTACCGCATCTATCACTCCAGCCGTTTCGTCCGCAACACCCTGGTCATCCGCCTCAATCGCCCCCTGACCCCTGAACAGGTGGATACCCTGGAGAGGGAGTTTCTCGAAATCATCGAGCCCGGCAGCTCCCTGCAGCAGGTCGGTCCCCTGCCGGAGGAGCAGGACCAGCCCGACCTGATCTCCCTGCCCCGACTCACTTTCGAGTTCAACCACCGGAGCTACGGTCTGCTCAAGGCCTTCATCCGCCGCCTGAATTCGTTCGCCGACGAGATGCCGGAACCGGAAGTCTCCGGGTGCTCCCTCGCTGCAAAGGAGAAATCATGACTCTCGACGCCGATCTGATCGAACAACTCCGGCGGGTGCTGGCCTCTGCCGAGCAAATCCTGCCGAAGGCGGTCTCCGAAATCGACTGGCGAGGCTGCCACGCCGCCAGCTGGCGTCGCCATTCCCTGACCGGCTACCTGGAGCCGACCCGGCAGGCCGACGACATCCGGATCGAGGACCTGCTGGGGATCGACGACCAGAAGAAGGTGGTGGAGGACAACACCCGTCAGTTCCTCAAGGGATTTCCCGCAAACAACATCCTGCTGTGGGGATCGCGCGGCACCGGCAAGTCCTCGCTGATCCGGGCTCTGCTCAACACCTACGCCACGGAGGGGCTCCGCATCGTGCAGGTGGACAAGGATGACCTCCCCAGCCTCCCCGACATTTTCTCCCGAATCGAAAATCAGCCCTACCGCTTCCTCATTTTCTGCGACGACCTCTCCTTCGAGCCGGGGGAAAAGAGCTACAAGGTCCTCAAAAGCGCCCTCGACGGCGCCGTCTACTCAGCCCCGGAGAACGCCCTCATCTACGTCACCTCCAACCGCCGCCACCTGCTCCCCGAATACCACACCGACAATCTCGGCGCCAAGATGGTCAACAACGAGATCCACCACGGGGAGGCCGTGGAGGAGAAGATCTCCCTCTCCGACCGCTTCGGCCTTTGGGTCCCCTTCCACGCCTTCTCCCAGGACCACTATCTCACAGTGGTGCGCCAGTGCATTGCCAATCTCTGCCGCGCAAACGGCATCGCCCCTCAATGGGGTAGGGAGCTCGAGCTCGCCGCCATCGCCTGGTCGCACGAAAAGAGCAAGCGCTGCGGCCGCACCGCCTTTCAGTTCGCCAAAAGGTGGGTGGGGAGGAGGATGCTGGAGGAGTCGGCGGAGTCGAGTGCTCGGGATGTGGCGGCGAAGTATTTTTGAAATCTCAAAAACCAACTCACGCTACGCCGCAACGTGGCGTCGCGCCATTGCGTGAGATGTCCAGTTTTTTAAAAAGATGTTCTATCCTTTTGAGTTAAAACTTGACAACTCTGCGCAGAATAGCCTAAAAACAAACTTATTGATTTTTTTGAAGTTTGGTTTCCCTCGTCGAATATTGAATGGCCGTTGATCGGCTGGAGTGTTTGGAGGGTTGGTTTGGGTAGAAGAGTGTTTTAAGAGCCGCTTTTGTCAGCAGGGTGCTGATGGAAGCGGTTTTTGTGTTTTGGAGGTTGTTGTTAACTTGCATACGGTTCAACTTTAGGGGAATGAGCATGACTTGATACCGCCGGAACTATTCTAAACAAGACATTTCGGCGGTTTTTTGTGCCCAAGTCCTGGAGGGAGATTAAATGAATAATAAACAAACCCTTACCGTTATTGTTAGCGCCTTGGTGATCACCGCCGGGATGAAATGGGCTCCTGTACTTCTCAAGTTCAAGGAACAGGCCTTCACTGAGGTCCTAACATGGCTCGGTTGTCTGGCAGGGATCGCCTTGATCATGGAGCGGGCGATCGAGGTGTTTCTATCTGCTTGGCGCGGAGGGGATGCAGATCTACAGGATCTGCAAATTGAAAAAGTCAAAGAGGAGCTCCGGAAACTGACCGGACTTGAACCGGCAGCGAGTCCCGAAGAGGCACGCAGGCGAGAAACGCGTTCTGAAAATCTGCAGATCGAGTTGAAAAATCTGACCGAAACGAGGACCCGGTACCGGATCCGGTCGCGGAACATCGCTCACATGGTCAGTCTGGTCATGGGGATGACGATTGCCGCCCTTGGGTTGGGCGTGTTGCAGAACATCATCGATCCCCGGTCAATAGAGGAAATTGCTTCAACCAGACAGGGGTTTTTCCTGAAGGCGACCGACATCCTGCTCACCGGCAGCGTTCTGGCAGGCGGCAGCGAGGCGATCAATAAGCTTACGAAAGTCTATACGACCTACATGAACGCCACGGCGCAGAAGGTCGGAGGGCAGACCTGATTCGAATGCGGTAAAAGGATACGTTTAAATAATTCAACGCATATGGAGGATGAGATGCCGATTGTGCTCGATACGTTCGTCGACACCCACTGTCACATGTTTACCGCAGCGGATGTGCCGATCCACGCCACCATCAAGCGTAGCATCAAGCATCCGCTGGCGGTACTATTCGGCGGGGTAGCGGCCCGTGCCGGTTTCGCCAA
Source organism: Desulfuromonas sp. TF (assembly GCF_000472285.1). NCBI lineage: Bacteria > Pseudomonadati > Thermodesulfobacteriota > Desulfuromonadia > Desulfuromonadales > Desulfuromonadaceae > Desulfuromonas > Desulfuromonas sp. TF. The sequence goes on along the minus strand of NZ_KI421412.1, from coordinate 94,229 downwards.
TTTTGAGCGTTTCCTGATGTATTTTGATTCCGAGTCGATCGAAAATGTGCGCCAGGTGGTCAATGAAATGGAAATCGCCTTGAGCCACACCGGCCTCGCACACTTTCAGATCGATGCCCGGGAAAAGATCCTGACTCCCTTGGTGATGGATTTTGATACCAACGGCAATGTGTGTAAATTCGAGGGGCAGTTGCGGCGCTTGGTCGAGGCGGCCAAGGCGCACCGATTGGAGGGCTCGGGCAGCAAGGTCAAGGTGCTGCCCTTTGTCGGACTCGACCCGCGCAAGTTGGTCTACCAGGGTGGAACAGCGGGCCCCCTGCTGAGTGTGGCAGAGATAAAGACGCGGGTTGAAGGATTCCTGCGTGACCACGAGGTGGTCGATTCCGTCACGCGCCGCGACAGGGACAGCCTCGTCTCCGGCGATGTCATCGGAGTCAAGCTGTATCCGCCTCTCGGCTTCCAGGTCCATCCCGAGGATGTCAGTGAAAGGGCGGCCTATCTGGCCGTCTATGAAAAGCTTGCCGAGCTCGAGGTACCGATCACGGTCCATTGCCAGCAGGCCTCCTACAATCTGAGCGGCAGCGCCAAGGATGAATTCACCACCCCCGAAAACTGGGCCAAGGTGCTTCGGGCCAGTCCGACGCTGGCCAACTTGCGGATCAATTTCGGACATTTCGGCGGCGAGCAGGGGGCGGCCTATGCGATCCGATGGGATGATCCGGTTCCGGATGACCCGTGGGGAACCCCGTCCGCCGCCGGTCCATCTCACCATGGTTGGACGACCCGGATCATCCAACTCCTGAAGCAGTACGACCATACCTATGCGGATATCTCGGCTTTTGATTACGGGAGCCAGGAGGGTGTTTCTTCACTGCTATGGATTCTCGCTTACGACGAGGCCGGGGAGTTTGACGAGTCGGGCGGGAGGAACCACAAGCTGAAAGAGAAGTTGATGTGGGGGTCGGACTACCCGATGTTTTTGGAGAAGAAATTCAACGACTATCCGACCTATTTTGGCGGGTTCGTGAAAAATATCATTCACAGGCACTCGATCCGCGACACTACGAAGTTTCCGATTCCTGACGAAGTTGAGTTGCCCGAGGCGGAAGGGTTGCTTCGGGGGATGACGGGGGAGAATCCCGTGAGGTTTTTGTTTGGGTGAGGTTGGTTAGGGGCAGGGAAAAACTGCTTGCCAAGGTCCCTTTGGGAGGATCTATGCCAGCATGCCGGGAAGGTCCAATCGCCGGAATGGCATGGCGCCACACTTGAGCAGCGTGAAGAGAACCCTCGGGTGGGAGAAGCGGAATTCAGCGATTGGGATGCGGCCAAGAAACGCATCCGGAAAGAATGCGAGTGAAAAACTGGTTTTCCAAGACCGACCTCTGTCATCCGACTCTCGCTATTTAAGAGATTCTGTCCTCCGTCCTCAGTCATCTGTCATCGCATTTAAGAAGCCCGTCGCTTTAAAAACCCCTCGCATTAAAATAGGGGTTGACAACCCCGCCCCATATCGCCTAAAGATAAACTCATTGATTTTTTTGCAGTTTAGTTCCCTCGTCGAATCTGAATGGCCGGTGATCGGCTGGAGTGTTTGGAGGGTTGGTTTGGGTGGAGGAAGTGTTTTTAAGAAGCCGCTTTTGTCAGCAGGGTGCTGATGGGAGTGGCTTTTTTGCTGGGGGAAGTGACAGTGACCCACTGGGTGCCATAGCTCGATGAACAGATCCCACCTTTTCAATTACATCGAAGAGAAGCTTTCTCACCTCGCGAGCAGAATCGAGGTTCGCGGCAAGCTGAACCTCCTAGATCTTCACCTCCACTCCGAGAATTTCTACCTGCATTTCTTCAATGAGTTGTTCGGGTGGCCGCTGGAGAATTTGAATACTATCAAACCGAATGCAGAAGCTATCGATCTGATCGACCACGTGAACAAGATCGTCGTGCAGGTCTCCGCGACAGCTACCAAGGCAAAAGTGGAGTCGGCGCTTGCAAAGGATCTTTCCGCCTACACCGGTTATTCCTTCAAATTCATATCCATCTCCAAGGATGCCTGTTCCCTGCGCACCCAAGCGTTTTTCAATCCCCATAAACTCGTCTTCGATCCTCTTTGCGATATTTTTGATGTCCCTTCCATCCTGAAATATATCACCGCCCTGGACGTGGACGACCAGCGCCGCATTGCCGACTTCATAAGGAAGGAACTGGGAGCGGAAGTCGATGTCCGCAAACTGGAGACGAATCTTGCCGCCGTCATCAAGATCCTGGCGAAACAGGACCTGCGACGGGGCAATTCTGCGGTTGAAACCGTTCCGTTCAAGGTCGACGAGAAGATCGAATTCAACAGCCTTGACGCCTCCCGCGACATCATCGACGACTACCTGGTCCACCATAGTCGGGTCGACAGGATCTACACCGACTTCGATCGGGGGGGCGTCAACAAAAGCCTTTCAGTGCTTGATGCCATACGGGGCTATTACCGGGCACACAAATCACAGCTCGGAGGAGATGCCCTGTTCCGAAAGGTTGTCGATTGCGCGACCGACACCGTCCTGTCCAGCTTGAATCATGAGCCCCTTCCGTGGGAGGAGCTGGAGCTCTGCGTGAATATTTTGGCGGTGGATGCATTTGTTCGCTGCAAGATATTCAAGAACCCGGTAGGATACGCCCATGCTGCTTCCTGACAACATCCACCCGGCACAGAGTATCTACTATAACGGCGCCTTTGTGCTGCAGGCACTCCGCGAGCACTGCGCAATGGATCTGCTGGACCTGTACATGAGCACACAAACGTATCGTCAGATGGCCATGCCGGTATTCGTGCTGTGCCTGGACTGGCTATTTCTGCTGAATCTCGTCAGTCTGAACGATCAGGGGAGGGTTCAATTATGTTCCTGAAGTCCCTGACGATTTCAAGCCACGGCGAGATAATCCGGGAGATCCCATTCCACAACGGCATCAATCTTATCGTCGACGAGACCCCGAACCTCCACGGCACCGAGACTGGGAACAACGTGGGGAAGACCACCGTGCTCATGTTGGTCGACTTCTGCCTCGGGGGAGATGCCAAGCAGATCTACACGGACCCGGAGCACAGGAAACAGGAATACAAGCTGGTGAAGGACTTCCTGTTCGATAACGAAGTGGTCGTTACCCTAGTGCTGAAGGCGGATCTTGCCGAGGAAGATTCGCGGGAATTCCGTATTGACCGGAACTTCCTGCCGAGAAAGCGCAAAATTCAGAAAATAAACGGGGAGAACAAGACCGACGAGGAATTTGAGAAAGAACTGACCGACCTGCTATTCCCCTGCCACTTCGGAAAGAAGCCGACCTTCAGGCAAATCATCTCTCATAATATTCGATACAAGGACCTGAGCATCACCAGTACCCTGAAGACCCTGGATCGCTACACCAGTGATGCCGAATATGAGACCCTCTACCTGTTTTTGCTGGGGTGCGATTTTGCGCACGGGGACACCAAGCAGGAGTTGCTGACTCAGATCCGCCTGGAGGAGAACTTCAAGGCCCGGCTGGAAAGGAACCAGACGAAGTCGACTTACGAGACGGCGCTGGCGATCTTGGAGGTGGAGATCGAGACGTTAAACCGGCGTAGATCGAATTTTAACCTGAACGAAAACTTCGAGGCGGATCTGGATAGGTTGAATCAGGTGAAGTACCAGATCAACCTGGTAAGCTCCGAAATCGGAAGGCTGAACATCCGTCGGGATCTGATCGAGGAAGCAAGAAATGAGCAATTTTCAACATTCAAGGGCCGACCCCTATGATTTTCGTTTTTTACTCTTGACGGCCGGGGGCCTGATAAGGGTTAGGTGGTTGAATACTCATGTGCTCTACGTTTGAGATGTGCAACTTTGGATAGACTTTTTCGGTTTATGGGTTGACAAGGGTTTGATGGCTAATTTACAAGTAAATTAGTTTTTTGTTAAATATTTGATTTTAGCGATGATTGAGCTATATTAAGCGACATATTGCCCTTGTGGGACCTTAATGGATTGGGACAGACTATCAAAACCGCATTGCACCAGTTTTTTGCTGTGAATGCGGTTTTTTGGTTATAGGGTCCGGACTGCTGAGGCGTCTCTGTTCTTTTTGAATTGATGCGAAGTTATTAATAGGTGCTCTTGAGGAGATCTATGATTAATTTTTCATGGAATTCAACGGTAATTCATTGAAGTCCTTTTGTTTGGAGAAAAAAAGTGTGTAGAGTGACCTTTGATTTAAAAAAAGAACTTAAAAGTTCAGATAAATATTATGAGAACAAGAGGACTCTGGGTCCAACTTGGGCTTGCCTTGAAATAACAAGTTACTGCAATTTTGACTGCGATTATTGTGTCCAAGAAAATTCAAATATCAATGATCTTTGTTTTGAAGAATGGTGCATTATAATAGATAAGTTAAAAAGTTTTGGAATTACCCAAATATCAATTATTGGAGGCGAGCCAACTTTAAGCAGTGATCTTTTCGAGATAATTAGATATGCAAAAAAGCAAGGATTTGTAGTAAGCCTTTGTTCTAATGGGTCTTTAGTAGACAATTCTTATGCACAAGCTCTCTCAGCCTCTGGTTTGGATCAGATACAGATTAATATTGATCATATAGATAAAGGTCATCATAAAAATATAAGAAAATCCCCTTCATGCTGTGTTGAACCATTAACAGCGCTGAGAAATTGTAGTGAATATGGGATTGAGACCGTTGTTGCGACGGTTGTGCAGGAGGGAAATTTTAATTGTTTGGAAGAGATTTCTAGCCTAGTTGTGGAAAATAATTTTTCCTCGTACCGATTGTGGAGAGAGGTATCTGGTGCGCCTAGTGCTGAAATGGCCGATTTCATAGTTGCCGCTGAGAGAGTGCATGCCTATCTCAGAGAGCGAGGCCTCGTTTCAGTGAAGTCTACGTGTAATGATCTTCCTGTCAGCTTTTCTGATGAAATAAGTTTTTCTGGATGCCCCGCTGGGTCTGTTTTTATATGTATCTCTAGTTTTGGGGATGTTTTCCCGTGCTCTTTTTGCAGGACCTCTGTTGGAAATATCCTGAAAGAACCTTTGGAGGCTATATTTGGCAATGTTGCTGAGTTGTCAAGGCAAGAAAAGGATCTATGTCTTCTTTAATAATCTTGATGGCGCTATTGTTTTTTGGCTCTTTGTTTTGGGTGGGTTTTGTTACAATTTGGGCCGCGCTAATTTCGTTGCTGCTTGTAGTTTTCCCTTCTGTAGTTATACATAATCATTTAGATTCTTTTGCTATTTTTATTGTTTATGCTCTGATTTTTCTTATGTCCTATTATAAGAAAAAGAAGAAGAAAGAGATATATCTTGGGGTTGGAACCAAAGAGGGAAAGAAGAGGGCTCAAAATATATTCGGTAAAGTTTTTTTACCATCGTTTTTTGCTACTGTTGGATCAAGCCCCCTTGTTGTTGTGTCTTTAGCATATGGACTAGCTGATTCGATTGGCAGTCAACTTGGGGTTCTTTCCACTGAACAGCCTCGGTTAATAACTACTTTCCAAAAGGTGCCAGCCGGAACTAATGGTGCGATATCTTTTTTAGGGACGATGCTTGGTTTTGGGGTCGTCGTTATTTTTGGGACAATTTATTCTTTATATCAGAAGGAGTTCTGGTGGTGGGTTTGGTTGGCCGCTTTTGGGGGTGTGGTAGGTAGCCTTATCGATAGTTTATTGGGAGCGACTATCGAAAGAAAGTTTAATTTGTCTGATTGGTCTATTAATTTTATTTCAGTATTTTTGGTGTCTTTAATGGCTTTTTTGTTTTTTGTCGTTGACTAGGAGCATTTGCCATGAAATTGTTTAAGTTTCTTAAAGAGGGGTGTAAAAAGGTCTATCATTTGTTTGACGGTGCATTTTCTATAGCACTTAATTTTATTACTTTCTTTCTTTTTTTGCTCTCTTTTCTGTTTATTGTCATTTTTATATCTATGGGAGCAACATACATAAGTCTTAGCAGTGGGCAACAACCCATATGGCTCTTTGGTTTTGTAACTAATCAGGTTGTCTTGTTGATGACAAGTATGAAAGGTTTGCCTTCAGATCAATATATGCAGTTTATTAGTAAGACCTATAATATTATTTCTCTTATTCTGACTTTATTGCTTTCTTGTTTTCCCGTGTATGCAATATTCAATATCAAGAAAATTAATACTAAACAGAGGATAATTAAGATACAGAAGTTGCGTGATAATGATCATGAAATCAGTATGATGATGAAGCACTTCAGAAATGCTGATGATATTGTCATATACGCATCAACTTTCGGCCCACTAAGAAATCAACTATTCGCTGATATGCTATACGATAAAGCGATAAATCATAAATTAAAGCTTGTAAGCTCTACTTCGCGAGAAAGGGTGGAAGCTGCAATTGGAGAAGAGGTGGTAGAAATGTTTAGTGATTTCTTCGAATTCGATTCAAATTCAGGAGAAATTCGCTGCTCATATATTAAATATGGAAGCTTAAGGAAGTTTATTTATAAATTCAGCAAGTCTGAATACTTAGATAATAGGGAGTACCTGGCTAGTATTACTGATGATCATCCAAGTGGGGATACAAAGCACCTTTTATGGGCCCTTGATTATCTTTCTTAGTTATCAATGCTTACACACCTGAATCAGTGGGAGCACAGGTCAAGGGGGTCAAGGGGGTCGGTCTTCCAAGATGTCAAGTTGGTGAAGGGCCAATGCGGGAGTTAACGGGAAGGACGGAAGGGACGTAGTGGACTAATCGAACTTCCCCCTTGCGCTGAGCTGAAGAACACACCTCCACCCCAGAAAAAGCGCTCCCCATTCCGCAGAGGGTCTTGAAAAATCAGTTTTCTCGCCGGCATCCCCATTATGTTCCCCACCTTGTGCATGCCTGTGATGCGAATGGTTGACAAGGTGAAGCACAAGTGGCACACTCTCTGACAAAAGGAGATCTGCCATGCCCGCAAAAAACCCGAGAATCAACGTCGTCCTTGAAAAGCCCCTCTACAACGCCCTCCACGACCTTGCCGAAGACGAAGGTGTCTCCATGTCCATGCTGATGCGGGACCTGGTGAAGGAAGCCCTTGAGCTTCGCGAGGATCGGGCGCTGGCCGATCTTGCCACGGAACGGGAGAAGGGTTTCGACCGCCGCAAGGCCTTGAGCCATGAAGAGGTCTGGGGGTAGCGTGCCCTTTTCGATCATCTACCATCCCGAGGTCAAGGGGCGGGATATCCCGAAGCTCAAAGCCGATATCCGGGAACGGATCAGGAAGGCGATCGAAACCCGCCTCATGGTGGCCCCGCATGAATACGGTGAGCCCCTACGGAAGACCCTCAAGGGCTATTGGAAACTCAGAGTCGGGGATTACCGTGTCGTGTTCAAAGTTGACGCCGAAGAAATCCTCATCCTCGGCATCTGTCATCGCAAGGAAGTCTACCCGCTGATGGAAAGACGGCAGTGATTCCATCCATCCCCGCATTCTCTCGACCTTCTTTCCCAATACGAAAAAGCTCTCAAGCTGCTGGAAATCAATACCTTCCTCCCATTCTGCACGCTTTTTTCCCTACTGGGGCTGGTGTTATAATGATGGTGTAAGAAGATCAAAGAGGAGAGATTCCGGAAAGGAGTTCGACCATGATGCACAACGTCTGTTCGAGAACGGAAAAGATCATTCGGACGATCATCGGCGTGGCCCTGTTCGGCCTCTTCTTTCTCGAAGGCGGCTGGGCTTATCTCGGATTTCTCGGAGTCGTGCCTATTCTCACCGCGATTGCCGGCTACTGCCCGATCAGCCACCTGCTGGGGGTCAACACCTGCACGATGAAGGAACACCACGCCTGATCATAGACGCTCCATTTACGAGAATGTGGCGGGCCGGAAGGCCTGCCGTTTTTCGGTCAGGGTGTGGTTCCGTGCCTTCTTATCCTTTTTTGTAGAAATGGAGGCCGTAAACGGGAGAAATCATCGAAGATGTGTTTTTATCTTTTTTTAAAGAGAGCAAGGATGTAAGATTTGAGCCAAATTAGCCCACATCAACCCATCTGCTTGAAGGAGCGTAGAGATGCATGGTGAGGCCCTGATCAATGTTTGTCAGGCGGTCATCCACGGTAACGAGCGGAATGTGAGAAATCGCGTCGATGGCCGGAAAGGCAGAGTGATCGCCTGCATCCAGGCAGGATTCGAGGTGCAGGTAGGAGAGAACAAAGAAAGCTGGAGAATTGAGGATTGTGAGGATCTGGAGTAAGGACCTTCCGGTCTCGGTTTAATGGCAAAAAGCCCCGAGGATTGATTTCCTCGGGGCTTTTTATTCTTGGTTTTGGAGGAAAAACGATGCCCCCACTGCGTGGCGAAAGCCCCCTCCCGCTCCCCCCTCCCCTTGGCTCGTCGGCTTTCTCATCCTTTACGTGGAAACTGCTTTTTTTACGGGTTCAGCCGGCCGAAAAGATCTTTGGAAACCGCCCCTTGCGCCCATTTTCTCTGGAAGGTTCCTTGAGCAGCTCCTTGATCGGAGCCGCAGAGGCGATGCGCCTCTCGGTGGCGTAGCGCTCGTGGTTCTTTTCGATATCCTCCAGCCGGTAGAGATAGTTCACCATCAGACCGCAGGACTGACGCATCCCTTTCTCCGAGGTGTCTCCGAGCCAGTTGAGGCGCTCGATGCGGGCGCCGTTGCCGAGGTGGAAGCGCTCCACCGGATCGAGAGGGGCCCCGTCGGCGCGGACGGCGTGGAAATAGCGGGCGCAGAGCCGCTCGAGAGGCTCGCGCAGCAGAGCAGCCGCCTCTTCGTCGCGCCACCACTCCTTCATCGTCAGGATCTCCTCGAACAGGGGCGGCGTCTGAAGTCGATCGGCGCAGGTCTTTATCGCCGCGCGCATCCCCCCCGTCAATTCGTCTTGACTCTCCCCGTCCAGAACGCCGGCAAGCCACTTGCAGAAGCCGGGGATCGGCGAGAGGGTTGCGAAGGTCTGTATGTTGGGGAACTCGTGGCTCAGGTGGTCGGCGACCCGCTTGATCAGGAAATGCCCGAAGCTGATGCCGAGCAGCCCCTTCTGGGTGTTGGAGATGGAGTAGAAGATTGCCGTGTCCGCCCGCAGCGGGTTCATCTCCGGGATCGACTCATCGAGCAGCGCCTGGATGCTGCCGGATATCCCGGACACCAGGGCCACCTCTACGAAGATCAGGGGTTCGTCAGGCATCCCCGGATGGAAAAAGGCGTAGCAGCGCCGGTCCGATTCCAGCCGGTTGCGCAGGTCCTGCCAGGAGTGGATCTCGTGCACCGCCTCATAGGCGATAAGCTTCTCCAGCAGGGCCGCCGGCGAATCCCAGGTGATATGGCGCAGCTCGAGAAAGCCGACATCGAACCAGGTCGCAAGCAGATTCTGAAGTTCGGTGTCCAGGCTCTTTAGAACCGGATTGCCGTCGATATGGCGCAGCAGGTCGGCACGCAAGTCGACCAGGAATTTTATCCCCTGGGGGAGGGCGTTGAACTGCTTGAGAAGACGCAGGCGGGGGGAGATCAGGATTTCGCGCAGCTTCTCTTCCGCCGCCAGGCATTCTTCCTCGCCGTCCGCCCCGCGCAGCTCCAGAGCCGCCTGCCGGACTTCCTTGCGGTCAACGGCAAAGTCCCGGGCGAGCAGCTCCAGAAAACGTCGCCGTCCTTCGTCGTCGAGGGTTAGATACATCTGGCCGAGGGCGGCGGCCCGTCTTCGGGACGACACCTCGCCGCCACGGGCTTCCAGGCAGGTCCGGATCAGCTTGCGAACCCGCTTTGCATCGTCCTCGGGAAGATGGGGCGCCACCGCCGGAGGCCGTTCGTTATCGCGGGTACCACCGGCGATCCCCTGCCAGGCCTTGAGCAGGTTATCCAGGGTGTCCTTGAAAACCGAGGTATCCATCAACATCCTTTCCCCTTGCCGAAAATTCGCACGGAACTCAGCCCCGAATTCGTGAGACGGTTTAAAACGCCTCTTCAACCGAAAACGCCGGCACCGGTTCCAGACGCCAGATTTCGGAATTGTACTCCTGCATGGTCCGGTCGGTGGAAAAACGGCCGCTGGCCGCTGTGTTGTGGATGCTCATCCGCGTCCATACTTCCTGGTCGCGGAAGGCGTCGGCGGCCCGGCGTTGGGCGGCGACATAACTGGTGAAATCGGCAGCGGTGAACCAGGGATCGTGCGGGCTGGTGATCGAGGCGATGATCGGGTCGAATATTCCCGGCTCCACCTGGTTGAAGTGACCGCAGGTCAGCAGGTGGATCACTCTTTTGAAATCCTCGTCCGCCTCGATGCAGGCCGCCGGATCGTAGCGCCGGCGCGTCTCCTCAACCTCCTCGGCTGTGAGACCGAAGAGGAAGAAGTTCTCCTCCCCCACCTCCTCGCGAATTTCGATGTTGGCGCCGTCGAGGGTGCCCATGGTGACCGCCCCGTTCATCATGAATTTCATGTTGCCGGTTCCCGAGGCCTCCTTGCCGGCGGTAGAGATCTGCTCGGACAGGTCGGTCCCGGGGGCGATGATCTCCATGGCGCTGACACGATAATTGGGCAGAAACACGACCTTGAGCCGGTCGCCGACCGCCGGGTCGGCGTTGATCACCCCGGCGACGTTGTTGATCAGCTTGATGATGGTTTTTGCCATGACGTAGCCGGGAGCGGCCTTCCCGCCGATGAGGACGCAGCGCGGGGTCCAGTCCGCAGTATCCTCTCGCTTGATCCGGTCGTAGAGATGGATCACGTGCAGGATGTTGAGGAGCTGGCGCTTATACTCGTGGATGCGCTTGACTTGCACGTCGAAGAGGGCCGCGGGGTCGAAGCGCACGCCCGTTTCCGCTTCGACCATCTCGGCCAGGCGTTTCTTGTTCTCCAGCTTTACCTCGCGCCAGCGGGCGCGGAAATCCGCATCCCGGGCCAGAGGGGCCAGCTCTGTAAGGCGGCTCAGGTCGGAGGTCCAGCCGTCGCCGATGTTCTCGTTGATCAGGGCGCGCAGTCCCGGGTTGCACCATGCGAGCCAGCGGCGCGGGGTGACTCCGTTGGTCTTGTTGTTGAATTTCTCCGGCCACAGCTCGTAGAAGTCGTGAAAAAGCCCTTCGGTCAGCAGCCGTGAGTGGAGGGCGGCCACGCCGTTGACCGAGAAGCTGCCGACGATGGCCAGGTAGGCCATGCGCACCATCGGGTCGGGACCCTCCTCGATGAGGGACATGCGCCGCTGGCGTTCGATGTCGCCGGGCCAGCGGCGGGCCACCTCGGCGAGGAAGCGGGCGTTGATTTCGTAGATGATCTCCAGAAGTCGCGGGAGCATGTGACGGAAAAGGCGCACCGGCCACTTTTCCAGCGCCTCGGGAAGTAGGGTATGGTTGGTGTAGGCCATGGTCCGTGAGGTGATCTCCCAGGCCTGATCCCAGACCAGCCCATGCTCGTCCATGAGCAGCCGCATCAGCTCGGGGACGGCGCAGCTCGGATGAGTGTCGTTGAGCTGGAAGCAGTTCTCCTCGGCAAAGGTACTGAATTCGTGACCGTCGGTGCCGATCCAGCGGGCGATCACGTCCTGCAGGCTGGCCGAGGCGAGGAAATACTGCTGGCGCAGGCGCAGCTCCTTGCCGCTCTCGCTGATGTCGTTGGGGTAGAGAACCATGGTGATGTTCTCGGCGGCGT
>NZ_KI421412.1:71976-82492 GCF_000472285.1 Desulfuromonas sp. TF | reverse complement strand
GGGGCGGCGCCCCGCCACAGGCGCAGGGTGTTCACCGTCCCGTTGCGGTATCCCGGAACGGGATAGTCATAGGGAACGGCGAGAACGTCGTGGGTGTCGACCCAGCGTGCCCGCAGCTTGCCTCCTTCTCGGTTGAATTCGGTGCGGCCCTCGAAGCGGATGCGCTGGGTATATTCGGGACGCTCGACTTCCCAGGGGTTGCCGTTTCTCAGCCAGTGGTCCGGTTCCTCGACCTGGCGTCCGTCGGCGATCTCCTGCCGGAACATGCCGAATTCATAGCGGATACCATAGCCGGTGACCGGCAGCTGCAGGGTGGCGCAGCTGTCGAGGAAACAGGCCGCCAGCCGTCCCAGGCCGCCGTTGCCCAAACCGGCGTCCGGCTCGACTTCGGAGAGCTCTTCGAACTCCATGCCGAGGCACTGCAGGGACAGGGGGATCGTCTCGTCGAGGCCCAGATTAATGATGGCGTTGCCCAGGGCGCGCCCCATGAGAAATTCGAGAGACATGTAGTAGGCCTGCTTGCAGTCAGCCCCTTCATAGGCATAGCGGGTGTTTTTCCATCGTTCCATGAGCCGGTCCCGCAGGATCAGCGCCAGGGCGTCGTAGGCGTAATGGGCCGATCGGCAGTGGCGGTCCCGTCCCAGGTAATAAGTATAGTAGCGGCGGAAGTCATCGACCAGGCTGTGGGCATCCATCCCCAGGGGAGGGAGTTCCGTCAGCCCGGCCAGGGGAGTGCTTTGCTGAAGACTCTTCAGGGACATTTATTTGCCTCATGTTTTTAATTGGCGTAATGATTTATTCAGGTTAAGACCTTCTCAACGGCAGAAACACACCATTGAATTTGCCTTAAACCGTCGCACAATAGTATAACAGGTAAAGGGAAAGGGCAACTCTGCTCAAGCCATGTCATCTCTCCGCGTGAGGCGCGCTAGTAGGACGAAAATGAAAACGATAGTCATTTTTCTCTTGACAGGCGGCGGAGGAGAAAGTATTTATAATTCAGAATGGTGCCTATCGCAGGAGGAAAATGGATGGTGATCGCAAGCTGCATTGACGGGCGACTCAGGGTGCGGGACGAACTGCTGCGGAATGCCGCGGCGGCCGACGCAGTGCGCCGTGTCTTGCTGGCGGCTCCGGGAGTCCGGGAGGTTTCGGCCAACCCGCGGGCAGGAAGCCTGCTCATTATCTATCAGCAGGCGCAGACGACGCTTCGCAAGATTACGGATCTCCTGAATCGGTATCTCCTGCCTGAAAGGTCTGTTCCGGCGAGCCTGACTGAGAGATCTCCCACGGAGAGGCGTTCGCACGATCGTCGAATCGGCCCCCCGAGCCGGCGTTCGGAGCTTTTTCCACGGATCCGGCGCCAGGCGGTCAACCTCGGCATGCTGGCAGCCCTGCTGGTCAGCATGGCCGGCGCGGCCCTTGGCGCAAAAATGCTCCATATCGTTGTCGGGGTGGTTTTTCTCGGCGTACTTGCCATTCATCTGTTTGACAAACGGCGCTCTCTGCTAGTCTGAGGAGGCAACATCTCATGGCCCCTGTAAGTGTTTTGCCCGGCCGCCTGAGGCTGGAATGTGAGGCGATCAGGAACAGGCGGGAGATCTGCTCGGCCCTGGAGAACCGGATTCACAACTGCGCGGGGGTGGTCGAGGTTGTCGCCAGTTTTCGTACAGGACGCATCCTGGTCCGTTTCGACGAGCAGATCGTTGACAGTGTCCGGCTGGCCGGACAGATCGAATCCCTGCTGTCCGCCCCTGCGCCGGCCGGGGAGAAGGCCCCTGCCGTTCACGCCCGGGTGTCCAGCCCCGCAGGCGCGGTCTCAGGCCAAGTGGCCCGCCACCTGTTCTTCGACTTGGTCGCCCATGCCGTCCTCCCAGGTCCCCTGGCTCTTCTGGTGCCCGCAGTTTCGGTCCTGAGGCGCTGATTTGTGTTTTGCTACACGCCTTGACTTTCACTTAATGACTGGTAGCATTTCCGAATTAAGCAGTAATTACGGCAAATTGAGCAAGGAGGGCGAATCATGTCCGATGAGGAGAAGAAGGAAGATGAAGGCCGTCGTCCAGGCGGGCACGAGAGTAGAGAAGGTTACATGGGAGGCCTCCATATCGGCAAGCGGAGCCTCTGGCTGATGGGGGGCGGCGCCCTAGGCGCCCTGGCCGCTCTCAGCTTCGACAAGATCACCGGCAAGGTGCGGCCCGCCGCCGTCGGCGTGGTCAAGGAGGGCTACGCTTTCAAGGAATGGGCGGCCGGCAAGTTCGAGAAGGCCAAGGAGGATGTTGAGGATATCGTCGCCGAGGCGGTCTACGAATATCAGCGCGACCTGCAAGCCGGGGCCGATGCCATCAAGCGGGAGAAGGAGTTGCTGGAGAAGATCGAGAAACTCGTCGAGCAGCGGCTGGCCAAGATCAAGCCGGAGGAGAAAAAGGAGGGTCAGTCATGAGGGCGATGCACAAGGGCAAGAGATACCTGCGTTCAGGCCTCAGCGTCCTGCTCGGAGCCGGGGCCACTCTGGGCGGCTCCTTCCTGATTTCCCGTATCCGCGAGAAGCAGAACGTGGAAACCCGTCTTGACCGGCTTGAGCAGATGCTGGAGCAGGTCGGCCAAGGAAAAGAGGCGTCCAGTCCGGCGCAGAAAAAAGCGGCTCCTCGTAAGAGAAAATAGTGCAATTCCGAATCCTGCACGAGCTGCCCGGCCGGCTGCGGCTGAACCTGGAACTGCCTCTCCGGCCACCCGTCGACCCGTCCCAGGTCGAGGCTCACCTGCATGATCACGCCGGAGTCCGCAAGTCCTCGTTCAATCCCCATACCCGCAACCTGCTGATCCACTATGACGGCAGCGCCGCCACCCGGGTGGCGCTGCTGATCCGTCTTGAGGCGGCTCCCCAGCCGCAGGCGCGCCGCCGCCGTTCCCCTTCCGAACTCGACCGAAAGAAAAAGACTGTCGTCCGCTCCGGCACCTTGCTGGTGCTGCGGCCGCTGATCCCGCCGCCGGTGCGCCCGTTTCTCGCCATTGCCGGCGCCCTCCCCGTCCTCAGAAAGGGCGCCTCCGCCCTGGGTCGCGGTCAGGTCAACGTCGACGTTCTGGACGCCTCGGCCGTCGGCGCCGCCATGGCCACGCGCGACTTTCTCACCGCTTCGATCATCACCTTTCTGCTCAAGCTCGGCGACTACCTGGAGGAGTGGACGCGTAGACGCTCCCGCAAGCTCCTCACCGAAATGTTCCATGTCGAAGAGGAGTGGGCCTGGGTTGTGCGCGACGGTATTGAAGAGAGAGTCAATCTCGAAGAGATCCACGAGGGGGAAACCGTGGTGGTTCGAATGGGGAGCCTGATCCCCGTCGACGGTACCGTCCTGGAGGGGGAGGCGCTGGTCAACCAGGCCAGCCTGACCGGCGAGAGCCTGGCGGCGGGCAAGCGCCGGGGCAGCTCGGTTTATGCCGGTACGGTCCTTGAGGAGGGAAGCCTGAGGATTCAGGCGAAAAAGGTCGGCGCCCAGACCCGGGCCGCCCAGATGGTCAGAATCATCGAGGAAGGGGAGGCGCTCAAGGCCCAGACGCAGAGCCAGAGCGAGGCGCTGGCGGACCGCATCGTCCCGTATTCCTTTTGGCTCAGCGGCCTGACCTTCGCCCTGACAGGAAACCCGGCCCGGGCCGCCGGGGTGCTGCTGGTCGATTACTCCTGCGCCATCAAGCTCTCCACCCCGGTCGCCATCCTCGCCTCTCTTGCCCGCGCCGCGCAGCACCGGGTTCTGATCAAGGGGGGGAAGTACCTGGAGCAGCTCGCCCGGGCCGACGCCTTCATTCTCGACAAGACCGGCACCCTCACCGAGGCGACCCCGAGGGTGGCAGGGGTCCACGCCTTCGGCGGCTTCGATCGGGACTACCTGCTGCAGCAGGCGGCCTGCGTCGAAGAGCACTTCCCTCACCCGGTCGCGACCGCGGTGGTCAGGGAGGCGGCCGCTCTCGGGCTGCATCATCCCGAGGAGCACGCAGAGGTAGAGTACATACTCGCTCACGGTATCGTCTCCCGCCTCCACGGCCGGCGCATCCTGGTCGGCAGCCGTCACTTCGTTCACGAGCACGGAGGGGTGGATATGGCCGCGGCCGAGAAGGAGATCGAAACCTTCGCCTGCAAGGGACATTCGATCCTCTACGTTGGCATCGGCGGCGAGCTTGCCGGGCTCATCGCCATCCATGACCCGGTGCGCACCGAGGCCCACTCCTTCATCGAGGCGCTGCGCAGGGAGGGGATCGAAAGAATCATCATGCTCACCGGCGACAACGAGGCGACGGCCCGCACCATTGCAGAAGAACTCGGCATCGACGAGTACCACTCCGAGGCTTTCCCGGAGCGCAAAGTGGAGATCATCCGGCAGCTCAAGGCCGAAGGTTACACGGTGGCCATGGTCGGGGACGGCATCAACGATTCCCCCGCACTTTCCCACGCCGACGTCGGGATCTCCATGAAGCACGGGGCGGACATCGCCCAGGAGGCCTGCGACGTCCTGCTGATGGAAGGGACCCTGGCGGACATCCTGGCGGCCCGCCGGATCTCAAAGGAGGGGATGGGTCTCATCCGCGAGAATTTCCACCAGATCATCGCCGTCAACTCGGCGGCCATGCTCATGGCGGTCACCGGGGCCACCCCTCCGGTCTTTTCCGCCGCCCTGCACAATCTGGGTACCGTCGCCGTCGGGCTGCGATCTCTCAAGCCGCTGCGCCGGTAGGAGAATAGCGTCCGGCTCTCCACCATCGGGTCGTGGTTCTCACTGCTGCCTTCTTTAGACCCCCTCCCTGACAAATCGAGAACATGCTTCATTTTCCTCTTGACTCCCTCCGCTGTCTTCCTATAATTGAACACAATTATCAATTTCAATAGAATCGGATAGGGATAAGGTCCGAAGTGCCGTTCTGCTGGTGTTCGGCAGCGCTCAGGCTTTCGGGGAACCTGGAACATGGGGGAGAAGTAATCTCAAGACTCATAGGAGCTGTCATGTGTGTAGCTGTGATTGGTGGGATGGACAGGCTGCAGAAACATTATCTGAGCGAAGCCAAGAAATTCGGCATCAAGTTGGCCATTTTCAGCAAAATGAAAGCCGGCATGGCTGCCAGCATTCGACACATGGATGCGGTGGTGATCTTCACCAACAAGGTCTCGCATAATGCCAGAAACGAGGCGATTGCTGCCGCTAAAAATAACAATATCCCGGTCTTCATGTTTCACTCTTGCGGCCTGTGCACCTTGAGGGAGTGCTTCAATTGTCTGCAAGGCAACCAGCATCACTAATCCATAGATAGAGGCGGAGCCGCAGGATCAGCTCATGTCACACGGAGAGGTAACTTTATGGTTTCCGATGTGCTGAATCTCGGCGTTTTGCACCTTCTATCCCAAGGCACCGATTTACGAAACCCCTCAGGTATTTGGCTTGGCCCATACTTGAGAATAAAAATCATTTTCCACTTGACAGTTGCGACCGGTTCAGATATTTAAGTTGACGTCAACTTTCAAATTCATTTCGATCGGCTGATCTTTACAAAGATATTACAAACGGCTTAGGAGGATGTGTCTCAATGAAAAAGAAGACCACTCTGTCTAAAGCAGCCCTGCTTATGGTCGGGCTGCTCGTCTCGGCTGCCCCCGCCTTCGGCGTGCATCCCGAGGAGCGAAGTGATCTGGAAAACCTGCGAAAGCGCATCGAGGCGCTGGAAAAGGAAAAGGCGGAGGAGCCGCTGCTGATAGAGGCGCTTTCGAAGAAACTGCGCTTCAGCGGCCTGCTGGAGCTGGAGGCCGCCTATGCCAGGACCGAAGGCGGCGACGAGTCTAGCGATCTTGCCCTGGCCACCGCACAGCTGGGCGTCGAGGCGTTGATCAATGACTCCATTTCCGGCCACATCATCCTGCTCCACGAGGAGGGAGAGGACCAGTCGGTGGTGGTTGATGAGGCGGTGATCACTCTCGGCTGCTCCAGCAGCTTTTGCCCGGGCGATTTCAGCCTCGCCGGCGGCAAGATGTATCTGCCCTTCGGCAAGTTCAACAGCCACTTCATCAGTGACCCGCTGACCCTCGATCTCGGTGAGACCAACAATACAGCCTTATACGTCGGTTGGGTCGTGGCCCAGCGGACCGATCTCAAACTCGGGGTCTTCTCGGGGGAGAGCGATACCTTCGGCGACAACGATACCATCGACTCCTGGGTCGCTTCACTGGAGGGAACCCCCTTCGAGGGCCTCACCCTGGGCGCCTCCTACATCAGCGATCTGGCCGAGAGCGACATCGGGCTGGTGACCGACGCCGATCTTTACCGCTCCAGTGTACCCGGCGCGGCGGTCTACCTCAGCGCGGCCTTCGGCTCCTTCACCCTGGAGGGGGAGTACGTGACGGCGACCCGGAGCTTCGATGCCCCGGTGGTGGCTGCGGGTGAGGACCTGACGGGAAAGCAACCGAACGCCTGGAACTTGGAGCTGGCGCTGGTGCCAAACGACCGCTGGGAGGTGGCGGCAAAGGCGGAAGGGGCAAAGGATTTTCAGGACGATCTGCACCGCTACGGGGCGGTCGTTTCCTACGGACTCTTCCAGAACACCGTGGTCGGCCTGGAGTACCTGCTGGGGGATCAGCGGGAAGGAGACGAGGAGCGTTCCCACACGGTCACCGCCCAGCTCGCCTTCGAATTTTAGGAATATAAAATCATTCTCCTCCCCCCCGTAAAAAGAGGGCGGCGCCGATGGCGCCGCCCTCTTTCAGGAAATCACAGCAGAGATTGAAAGGGAAGAGATTTGAGGGGCAGGACGGATCGTTCGTCAGGGCAAACGGTCCGCGATCCTGTCGGCCAGCGCGGCGATATCGTCGCGGCTCCAGCCCAATTTCTGGAGCTTATCGGCCAACTTGGCAGCCAAAAAGTCGAAATCCTTCCTTGCCACCGCTTTCTCAACTATTTTCAGGGTGATTGCCATATCTTTCTCCATTGGTTTTTCCGCCATCAGACCAGGAAGAAAAAAGCAAGGTTGAGCAGTCCGATGAAGAAGCCGAGCAGAGCGCCAAACAGGTTGATGTATTTGAACTGCTCCTGCATGATGCCGAGCAGCAGTCCCTCCACCTTGAGAATATCGAGAGAATTGACTTTATCCGTCACCATCTGCCGGACGTTGAGAGTTTCCACCAGGGGAGGAACTTCTCGCTTGAGCAAGTCCGCAAATTGACTGAAGAGAGCCGTTTCAATTTCCTCGACCAGGTCGGCGGGAATACGTGTCGAGAGTTTTCCCAGCGGCCGGCGCAGCAGCCGCTCCTCTGCCACATTGCCAAGCATCCGTTCGACAAACTGACGGGATTCGCTGGAACGGAGCGCGGCCAGGATCCGAGCCTCCATCATTTCAAACGCCCGTTCCACGCCGTCCGGAGTAAGCACATCATTCAGTATTACCCCGAAGGGCCGATCCTTGAGTTTCCCCAGGCCCTGTTCGAAAGATGCCAGCAGATACTCCGCCGCTTTGCGGCTGCGAAGCGCCTTGATGGATTGGTTCCGGACGAACCGGCGCACCTCGGCCATTTTTTCGTAGGGAACGCCCTCAAGAAAACTGCTGACCGAACGGTCCAGAAGAGCTTCGATTCTCTCCCTCAGGATTCCAGCGACCTGTTTCTGGGTTCTTTCTTCCCTCAGGTATTTTGATATCTCCTCGCTGGCCTGATCGAAGAATTCCGGCAGCCTGGAATTGAGTTTATCGATGTTGAGGAAGCCGGAAAGTATGCCCGCGAAACCCTGAAGGGAATCGAGGAACTTGTCGATCCCGGCCCTGGCCCTCTGTGCCAGCTTTTCCCGGAAGACGGGATCATAGAGAAGTCCGCTGAATTTATCCAATAACGGAGGGATTTCCTTTTCCAGCTGTGCAAAGAGAATTTCCACCAGGTCCGCCGGCAGAAGTTCACGAATGGGACGCTGCGACTGAACCAACTCCTCCATCTTGCCGTCGATGAAGGCGGCAACGGCCTTTTCCACCTCTTGCGAATGAAGAAGGGCGGTGAGACGGTCATCGAGGTGCAGACGCAACGACTCATAGCGCTCGGGTGTGAGAAAGCTCTCCAGGTCCCGGGCAAGGAGTTCGCTCCCCCTGTGCCGGAGAAATCGATGCAGAGTCTCTTCGAAACCTGGGCTTTCGAGGGTGTCGAAAATAATTCTGACACCCCTCCAGCGCAACCAGTCGACAAAGTTTTGGAATCGATCCCGGTAAGCGGCCGGAACCAGCGTATCGACCGCTCCCAAATCACGATCAAGAAAAGCCCCGAGCTTCTCCGCCAGCACTCCTTGCAGTTCCCGTCGAAACCCATCCCGCTCCAATGCCCGGCCGACATCCTCGGAGGTCAGCAAATGGCTGCCGACCATATCGCCCATCTTTTCGGCCAGCTCGAAGCGTTTGGCGGGAATGATCCCCGGAGTAAGGGGGAGGCGCACTCCGAGCATCCGCCATGGTCTCAGGGGGCGGAAGAGCATGCGGATGGCGATATAGTTGGTGATATAGCCGATGAACGCCCCCAGAAAGGGAGGGATGAGATAAGGAAGGAGCCATTCTATTTGTGTCATATACTGCTACCGTGTCCTTGAGGTCCGGAAGTTGAGATCCTCGAAAATCAGCCTTCCATTTCGATGAGGGAATGGTCTCCGATGTTCATGTGCCGTGGCGAGCCGATGAGCTGCACCGAGTCGCCGAGGATGGAAGAATGCATGATCATGTCGCGGACCTGGGTATTGGCGTTGATGATCGAGTCCTTGACGATGCTCTCCTCGATGACGCAGCCGGGCGCCACAGAGACGTGGGGACCGATAATGGAGCCGCGGATGACGGCGCCCTCGCTGATATGAACCGGCTCGATGAGCACCGAATTGAGCACCTCTCCGTGGACGTAATGCCGCCCCCTCAGCAGGTAGCGATTGGTGTCCAGAAGGGTTTCGGGCTTGCCGCAATCGAGCCAGGCGTCGATTTCCGGGGCTCGAAACTTCTTGCCTTCCCGGATCATGCGCATGAAGACCGAAGGGAGAAAGTATTCCCCCTTCACCGTCTCGCCGGCGATGATGGTCTGGTCCAGGTAGTTCATGAAGCCGCGGCCGTCCTTGAGATAGTAAAGGCCGACCTGAGCCAGCCGCGAGACCGGAGAGTCGGGCTTCTCCACCATGTCGACGATGTACCCCCCGCGCACCACGTTGACCCCGAAGCGCTGGTAGTCCTCCACCTCTTTGGAATAGATGAGGCCGTCACAGTCGGCGCACAGCTGAGGGATGCGCTCCAGGTCGGTGACGAAGATGGTGTCGTTGAAGACCACCAGCACGTCGTCCCCCTCCTGGATGCTCGGAGCGGCCAGGAAGACGGCGTGCGCCGGACCGAGCCGTTCCTTCTGTACCACGTAGGTACAGGGAAGGTCGGGAAACTTGGCCGTCATAAAATCCTCGATCTGCTGGCCGTTATCGTCGGTGATGAAGATGACTTCCTCTGCCTGCATCGCAATCAGCCGGCTGATGATATGTTCAAGGACGGTCTTCCCCGCCACGTGGACCAGGGATTTTGCTTTGGTGTGGGTATGAGGCCGCAAACGGGTTCCTTTACCCGCCACCGGCAGAATGATTTTCATTTTTCCTCCTGTGCAATGGTTCTTGTCAGATTGGGGGGATTTTCGATAGCATACAGCAACCGCGGCGCTTTGATGCCAGTGGTAAATAATAACTGTATTTTCATGACAGGACAAGCGAGCTGCGGCCTGTCGAAGGAGCTTAAATGAAGGACCATATGATCCGCATTCTCTCCCGGGACGGTTCCCTGCGTGCCTCCTCTGCAGTCACCACCACCCTTGTGGCGGAGATCTGCCGCCTCCAGGGCGCCGATCCCACGGCAGCCGTCGCCCTGGGGCGCCTGGTAACCGGAGCCGCCCTGATGGGAAGCCTGCTCAAGGGGGAGCAGCGCCTGGCCGTCATGATCGAGGGGAACGGGCCCCTCCAGAAGCTGCATGCCGAGACCGATGCCGCCGGTCATGTACGGGGCTCGGTCAAAAACCCCGTCTCCGGGCTGCCGCTGCGGGACGGGGAATTCGACGTCGCCGGGGCCATCGGCAAGGCGGGATTTCTCCACGTCATCAAGGATCTGGGCCTGAAAGAGCCCTACCGGGGGATGGTGCAGCTTTATCGGAGCACCGTGGCAGAGGACCTGGCTTACTATTTTACCACCTCGGAGCAGACCCCCTCGACGGTGGCACTGGGAGCGTATCTGGAGCCGGACGGCAGCATATCGGCGGCGGGGGGATTCGTGGTCCAGGCCATGCCCGGCGCCGATGAGACCACTCTGTCCCTAATGGAGGAGCGCCTGCTCGCCCTTCCTCCCACGACCACCCTGCTGCGGGAGGGGTTGGGGCCGGTGCATATCCTGGAGCGAATATTCGACGGCATCCCCTTCACCATCCAGGGGGAGACGGACCTCTTTTTCCGCTGCAGCTGCAGCCGAAGGCAGGTGCAGCGGATGCTTCAGGCTCTTGGCGCGGAGG
>NZ_KI421412.1:49639-71881 GCF_000472285.1 Desulfuromonas sp. TF | reverse complement strand
CGAATTCTGCCGAACCACCTATTACTTCTCCCCGGATGAACTGGAGGTGGTCTCCCCCTGACCGATGGAGTGACGGAACGCTCCGGCCCCTTATGTTCGGGCCGTTCGCCCGTCGGCTTCCCGGACAGCCCTGAAGGCGGGGTGCCCGCGCAGCAGGTTCAACAGCGAATCGGCCGCCACTCCGTTGGCGATGCCGGTCCCGAGAGCGAAGAGCAGCAAGAAAGGGAACATGCGCCAGAGGCCGTCATGGCGCACCAGGACCAGCCAGGCGACCAGCATCTGCCCGAGGACATGACCCAGGGCGCCGAGCGCGGAAACCCCCACCGGGCCAATCATGCGGCCAAAGGTTTTCCGGGCCGCGGTCATCAGGGCGGTGGCCAGGATTCCTCCCGAGAGGGAAAGAAGAAAACCGGGTGAAAAAAGGTTCCCGAGCAGGAGGGAGCCGATGCCGATGCGAGCCAGGGTCACCGTCCAGGCGGCCCGGGCGCCGTACAGAAACAAGGCGGTGATGGCCAGAATGTTGGCGAAGCCCAGGCGGAACCAGGGAGCCGGTGAGGGCAAAAGGTACTCCAGAGTGTGAAGAGCCACCGCCAGGGCGACGAAAAGAGCCATGAAAATCTGCCGTCGAATGCGTTCGACCTTCGCCTGTTCAGTGACTGATGAGATCATGGCTCCGCTCTTCCTGTCCACCCTCGATTCGCACCAGCAGTTCGTTGGGAACGCAGGCGAGCAGTTCGCCGGCCCTGCTGACTTCCCCCATCCCCATACAGATTTTGAGAGGGCAGGGGGAGGAGACGATGCAGGCTCGGCCATCATGGACGGACAGGACGGTTTCCCCCAATGAGCCCGGCAGAGACACGGTCCGGTCTTCGCCCAGTGGAGCGGTGAAGAGAATCCGCCCCCCGCGTTCCACCACCACCCGCTCACCTTGAGCCCCCCCGCCCAGGCAGAAAAAAGAAGCGGCCCCCCCAACCAGGAGGATCAGCACGATTGCTTTGTCGAGGAGGGTCATGCGTCTCAGCAGCGCTCTTACGGCCATTCCACCCTCCCCTTGAGCCCCGTCGTGAGAACCGCGGCGCCGTCGGCGCTCACGATCAGCCCCTCCACCTCCGGAGTGTCCTCCAGCAGCTTCAAACCCGCCTCGGGCCCGAGGACGAAGGCGGCGGTAGCCAGGGCGTCGGCGAGAATCGCTGTTTTTGCCACTACGGTCACGCTCCGGCTTAATGCGGCCGGAGTGCCGGTGCGGGGGTCAAACAGGTGATGATAGCGGACTCCGTCGGCTTCGAAAAAGCGCTCATAGTCCCCCGAGGTGACCACGGCGGCCTCTCCCAGGAGCAGGGTGGCGGTCAGCTCTTCCGGATTCCGGGGGTGGCGGATGCCGATGCGCCAGGGCCGCCCTTCCCTGGCGCCCAGCAGGCGGATGTCGCCGCCGGCGTTCACCGATGCGCTCTGCAACCCGGCCTGCCGCAGCACGGCGACGGCTCGGTCGATGGCATAGCCCTTGGCGATCCCACCGAGATCGACGGCGAGGTCGGGTTTCGTCTTGACCACCCTTGACCCCTCCAGACGCAGGGCGTCCGGGCCGGTGCCGGCGAGCGCCTCCCGGATTTCCGCGGCCGAGGGGACACGCGGCGCCTCCGTCTCGATTCCCCAAAGAATTTTGAGCCGCCCCAGTGTCATATCGAAGGCGCCCTCGCTGGCCGCTGCGATGTCGAGGCCCAGCTTGATGACCTCGGCGGTCTCCGGGGAAACGTCCAGGCCGGCGGAGGAGCGGGAGAGAAGGGCGACATCGCTTTGTGGCCGATGGGGCGACAGGAGCCCTTCGAGGCGCTCCATCTCGTTGAAGGCCTCGGTAACCGCCCGATCCAGCCGGTCGGCATCATCACCCCGGGCAGCGATCTCCACCACGGTCCCCATCAACAGGCGGCTGCGATGAACGCTTTGTGTCCCGTCTCCGGCGAAGCGCTGCAGGGAGAAGACAGCCAGGGCAATCAGCAGGACGACGATGATGATCGGTCGGGTAAAGGGCAACGGGAGATCCTTCGAATCGAAACGTGAGGAGGGAGGGGTGAGGAGTGAGGCGAGAGGGGCACACCGCCTCGCCTTTTCAGCCTTCTTTCTTCAGCATCGGCGGCTCTTCCTCGACGATCTCGCCGATGAGGTCGTATTCGGAGGAGTCGGTGACGCGAAGGGGAACGATATCTCCGATCTCGGCCTGACCGGCGGTGATGTAGACCTGCCCGTCCACGTCGGGAGCCTGGCGGATGCTGCGACCGCGCAGCAGCAGGTCGGTTTCTTCGCTGTACCCCTCCACTAATACCGGCTCGGTGCGGCCGACCAACTGACGGTTCTTGCGGAAGGAAACCCGGCTCTGCACCTTCATGAGCTTGCGGTACCGGGTTGCCTTGACCCGCTCGGGAATCTGCTCGTCCAGAGCCGCCGCCGCCGTCCCTTCTTCCCGGGAATAACGGAAGACTCCCACCCGCTCGAAATGACCTTCGGAAACGAAATCGAGCAGGCGGGAGAACTGCTCCTCCGTCTCACCGGGAAAGCCGACGATGAAGGAGGTGCGCAGGGTGATGTCGGGGATTCGCCGGCGCAGCTTGTCCAGAAGATCGCGGACACCTGCTCCGTCGACCCGACGGTTCATCATGGCCAGGATCGAGTCGTCGATATGCTGGATGGGGACATCGAGATAGTTGCAGATTTTCTCTTCTGCCGCAATGAGTTCGATGAGCTCGTCGCTGATCCCGTCGGGATAGGCATAGAGCAGCCGCAGCCAGTTCAGACCCTCGATCTTCACCAGCTCGCGCAGCAGGTCCTCCAGCCGTCCCCCCTCAGGCCGGTCGGCCCCGAAGGCGGTGACGTCCTGGGCGATCAGGTTCACCTCTTTCACCCCTTCTTCGACCAGCCGCTTCACCTCCTCGACGACCGAGGCGATGGAGCGCGAGCGCAGCCCGCCGCGCAGTTGGGGGATAACGCAATAGGAGCAGTGATTGGCGCATCCCTCGGCGATCTTGACGTAGACGGAATAGAAAGGGGAGGACTTGACCCTGGGGGTAGTATGATCGTAGAGATAATCGGGGAGTCCCACCGCCTGAAGCTGAGCGCCGCCGGCGGTGTGGGCTTCGAGCAGCTCGACGATCCGGGGGGCATCGGAGGTTCCCAGAAACAGATCCACCTCCGTCAGCTCCGCGGCCAGCTCTTCCCGGTAGCGCTGGGGCAGGCAGCCGGTGACCACCAGTAGACGGCAGTTTCCCGTCTTCTTGTAGTCCGCAACTTCCAGGATGGTCTCCACCGATTCTTCCTTGGCATCCTTGATGAAAGAGCAGGTGTTGACGATGATGATATCGGCCTTGGATTCGTCCGTCACGATTTCGAAACGATCCGGCGGCAGATGTCCCAGCATGACCTCGGCATCCACCAGGTTTTTCGGGCAGCCCAGGCTGACCAGGCTAACTTTTTGTCTGTTCAAAGCATGCTCCTTCACGGATGCAATGTAAGGGGATGGGGCGGTCCCTGTCCCTTAACTTCTCATGTTGACGAACTGCAGCTCGATCCCGAGATCCTTTTCCTTGAGGAATTGGATGATTTCCTGCAGATCGTCGATTTTCTTCCCCGTCACCCGGACCTGATCCTCCATGATCTGGGGCTGGACCTTGAGCTTGGAATCCTTGATCAGCTTGATGATCTCTTTCCCCTTCTCCTTGGAAACCCCCTGGACGATCGCCGCCCTCTGGCGGACAGCCCCGCCGGAAGCGGGCTCCTTCTTGGAGAAATCAAGACATCTGGCCGAAACGCCCCGCCGGACGAGCTTCCCCCTGAGGATATCGATCATGGCCTCAAGCTTGTAATCGTCGGCTCCGAGCAGGACGATGGCGTCCTGCTCCAGGGAGATTTCATTGTGCGTCCCCTTGAAGTCGTAGCGCTGCTCGATTTCTTTCGCCGCCTGGTTGACGGCATTGTCGACCTCCTGCATGTCGACTTTCGAAACGATATCAAAACTGGGCATTTGAATCCTCCCTGAGTAAAGATAAGCGGCGGAGCTTCGATAGCTCCGCCGGATCAGCTACTTATAACACGGAACCCGCTCCGATGGAAAGGCCTGATTGAATACAGATGGGCAAAGCGAACGGGTGTTAGAAGCCCTTTCCACCATCCGTGGGGCGCAGCACCTCCACGTCTTCCGGAGGGCTGAACCGGAAAACGCTGTCGGCGAGGCCGCGGTTGACCCGAACGTCCCTGAATTCGATGGCGGTGCTGTTGCCGTTGGGATCGACCACGGTCGTGGAGAGCATGGGGAACACGGGCCGGGACACGGCGCCGGTCTGCAGGACGGCGTCCCGGTTAACGACGACCAGCATTCGCTGGATCATCGGCGAGGGACGGCGCGGTTGCAGTTCAAGGACATAGTTTCCCCCGGCATCCCGGTCCGGCGAAGCCCAGGTGATGAGGAAATCACGTGAAAGGTTGCCCAGTCCGGTCAGAAAGGTCATCGGGTCGCTGGGGCTGGAGGGGGAGGAAATATCGATGTCGCTGATGATCACCTGGCTGTTTTCGGGAAGATAGACCCACATGGTCTTGCCGTCGGAGACGATTTCCTGATGGTTCGGCTCCTGGTATTCCCAACGGAACATGGTCTGTGAAGCGCGCTCGGTCTTAGCCCGGTCGAATTTTACCGAAACCCTTCCCTTTCCCCGCTGAACACGGTCGAGGGAGGCGATGAGCGATTCCTGGAAAAAGTCGGCCTGAAAATCGACGATGACGGATTGTCCTCCTTCTTTTCGGACAGTGTCGACCTTGAAGGGGGCTTCCAGGGACTTGATCACTTCGGAAAGCTCCACCGTCTTCTCGGTGAGGGCAAGGACCGGGGCAGGCAGAAGGAAGAGCAGGATGAGGCCGAAGACGGATTTTTTCAAGGAAATCTCCTAGAGCTTAAAAGGGCTAGAGGGTTCGGTTGGCATCAGGATGGCACACGGAACGCACCCTGACCTCGCCGGTTGCGAGATCAAACTCGACGGTTCGGCCGTGATTCCCGCCGATATCCTCCGCCAGCAGAGGGATGCCGAGAAGTTCAAGGGTTTCCCTGGCTGCCCTGGCATTGCGTGCGCCGACCCCTTCGGCTCCCGACGGGTGCAGCGCTTCGAACATGTTCGCTCCGCCTGAAATCTTGGCGACAAGGCAGTCTTTTTCGGCCCCGAGCTCGAGCAGCTCTTCCATCATGAGACGGATGGCGCTGTCCACGTATTTTGTCATGCGGGACCGGTCCTCCGGACGGGACAGGGGCAACAGGGTGTGGGCCAGGCCGCCCAGCTTCTTCCGGGGGTCGTACAGAGTGATTCCCAGGCAGGACCCGAGGCCATAGGTCACCAGCACAGCGGGAGCTCGGCCCGTCTTAAATTCGGAAATTCCTACCCGGTTCATTCTTCGCCCCCCGCGGCCTTGAGAACGAGGTTCAGAGACTGGGGATCGGGGAGCAGAAAGAAATGCCCCTTGATGGTCGCCTGGGTCGGAGAATCTCCTTGAAATTCGGTATCCACCATCAGCGCCAGATCGCCTGCCATGCTCAGTTCGATGAGCACATGGTCGACCACGGCCCCGGCCATGTCATGAGCCAAAAGGGGGATGGAGGGGATCAGGGTCATGTGCAGCAGGCTTCCGAGGGCGTTGAGATAGGCGGAGGCAAGAATGTTTCCGACTTCCTTGAGGGTGGAACCGCTGATTTCGTTCAGTTCGAGATCGGTCTCTTCCCGTCCGAGAAGGCGCGCGAGCAGCTGACAGGCGCTTTTCTCCGGGAGAATGAGGAGGATGTTTCCCCGGGCGTCGCCCAGCACCTGGAGTGTGATGCCGACGACAACCCGTTCACTCCCCCCCAGCAGTTCGGGAACCTGCGCGATATCCGTCACGGACACCTGGGGCACGCGAAGTCGGACTGTTTCCCCGATGAGCTGGGAGAGGGCAGTGGCTGCGTGGCCCATGCCGATGTTGCTGATTTCCTTGAGCGCGTCGAGCTGTCCGTCCGTCAGTCGGGTGAACGTCATGAATGCTCTCCTGGCGGCCGCGCCCCGGGTGAGCCGGCCAGTTCCTCCAATAGGGATTGGGGATCGATGATGAAAACAACGCTGCCGTCGCCCAGCACGGTGGCTCCGCTGATGCC
The DNA here is from genome assembly GCF_000472285.1 of Desulfuromonas sp. TF. Taxonomy (NCBI): domain Bacteria; kingdom Pseudomonadati; phylum Thermodesulfobacteriota; class Desulfuromonadia; order Desulfuromonadales; family Desulfuromonadaceae; genus Desulfuromonas; species Desulfuromonas sp. TF. Next base: position 65,724 of record NZ_KI421412.1, on the reverse strand, counting down.
GGAAAGCCGGTCGAGGGGAAACGCGAGGGATTTGACGAAGACTTCCCTTTGACCGCTCAGGCGGTCGACCACAAGGCCGGCCTTGCGGCCATGGATTTCGGTGATGACGACGGGAATGGAGCCGGCAGAAGGGCGGGCCGGCAGACGCAGGATCTTGCGCAGGGAGAGAAGGGAAATGACGTCCTCGCCCTGACGGAGTACCATCTGGCGCCCGGAGGACCTGATCTCCTCCCGGGAAATCACCAGGGTCCGCAGAACCCGGGTAATGGGAATGGCAAGCGTGTGGCCCGAGCACTCCACGAGCAGGACCTGAATGATGGCGACTGAAAGGGGAAGCTTGAGCAGGATGCTGGTTCCTCGGCCCGGTTCCGAGCTGATCTCGAGAGTTCCCCCCAGGCTTTCCGCGGCCGACTTGACCACGTCCATTCCGACGCCGCGCCCCGATGTTTCCGTTACTTTTTCCGCAGTCGAAAATCCGGGGTGGCAGACCAGCTGCAGGAGGTCTCTTTCCCGCAGGGCCTTGGCTTGGGCCGGGGAAAGCAGACCCTTTTCCACCGCCTTTTTACGGATAATCCCGGCATCCATCCCCCGGCCGTTATCGGCAACCTGCAAAAGGACCAGATCCTTTTCCCGCCTGGCCGTAACGGTCACTTCTCCGGAATTTTCGATGCCGTGATCGACGGCATTGCGCACCATGTGCACGAGAGGGTCGGCCAGTTCCTCCAGGATCGCCCGGTCCAGTTCAACCTCCTCTCCTTCCAATCGCAGCTGAATGTCCTTGCCGCTCTTGCGGCAGAGATCGCGCACCAGGCGCGGAAGGTGTCCGGTGATGCTCTTGAGCTGCATCATCCGCACCTGGAGAACGTGATGGTGCAGGTCGGCAATCAGCCGGTTGAGCTGATCCAGTCCTTCGCGTATCATCGGCCATTGCTCTTCCCGCGAAGCGGACTGCAGCATGTAGCGGCTGGTGATGAGCTCTCCGGTGAGATTGATAAAGCGGTCCAGCAGATCGGTGCGCACCCTCACGGTGCGCGAGGCGTCTTCCCGGCGGGCGGAAGGGTGCGCTTCCGACCGTCGGTCTTCCGTGAAGGAGATCTTCTCGACATCGGCCATCCCGGAGACAAGTCTTTCGATCTGCGCCTCCGTATTTTTCGTCTGCAGCCAAAGAATCAGTCGCCCGACGGGGCCGCCCCGGCGCAGCATCTCCTCGTCCGGCTTGGAAGAATGGATGGTTCCGATGGCGCCCAGCTCCCGGAGAAGCAGCAGGGCGCGCGCCGCCGGGGCGGCTGCATCGGCCGCAAGGTGCACGGTCACCTGGACCATCTCTTCTCCCGGGGTCGCCGAAACTGCCTCCGGTTCGATGTTAAGCGCGGCGGCTGACGGAAGCATCTCTCTCCCGGGCGAATGCACTTGGGGCATGGCCGCGGGCGCATTCGACGAGAGAAAGTCCGCCACTTCCCTTTCAGGTTTTTCGGCGCCCAGATCCTCCAGCAGACCTTCAAGAAGATCGACTCCCTCAAGGAGGCGGTCCACTGCGGTTTCGGGAACGGTTCCGCTCTTGCGGAAGCCGTCCATCAGGTCTTCCAGGTGATGCGCCAGCTCAGCCGTATGCGCATATCCCATGGATGCGGCCATGCCTTTGATTGAATGCACATCCCGGAAAAGAGAGTCGATCCCTTCGCGGTCAGAGGGATCTTTTTCCAGGGTGATGACCAGTCGGCTCATGTTGTTGAGATGCTCTCTCGTCTCGGAAAGGAACATCTCTCTGTATTTGGTCATGTCCATAGGGAATACCAAGGTACAAGGTACAAGGTTAAGGTTCAAGGTCGAAAAACAGAAGGGAACAATGTCTGTTTAGAGGATTTTTAACCTTGAACCTTTGGCCTTGAACCTTCCGTTCCGGTCACCCGTCGCACCGCTTCGATCACGCGGCTCTCCTGGAAGGGTTTGACCACGAAATCCCTGGCGCCCGCCTGTACCGCTTCAAGGACCAGGGATTCCTGGCCCAGGGCGCTGCACATGATCACCCGGGCCTCCGGGTGTTTGCCGGTAATTTCCTGCAGCGCCTCGATCCCGCTCTTGAGCGGCATGACGATATCCATGGTGACGAGGTCCGGATGCAGCTCCTGGTACTTTTCAACAGCCTCGATGCCGTTTCCGGCCTCTCCCACTACTTCCCAGCCTGCCTTGACGAAGATCTCCTTGAGCATGTTGCGCATGAACAGGGCATCGTCTACGATTAAAATCTTAAGACCCATGGTCGTTCCTCCTGTTCTTTCAGGTCTTCTCAAGGCTCGTGAGCAGTCGCGCTGCATCGAGCATGTTGATCATCTCTTCTTCCCGACTGAGTACGGCACGGATATGAAAGCCGGGCTGCTGTTCCTGCTGAAGCGGGAGCAGGGCATCGGCATCGCAGGTCACGATTCTGCCAACCGCGGTCACCGCCAGGGCAAGGGTACACAGCCCGGATGCCAGGATGATGATCCGCTGGTCGCGCTGCTCATGGAAGAAACCGAGGAAGGACGCCAGATCGAGAACCGGCAGGATGTTGCCGTGGAAATTAACGGCACCAAGCAGGTGCGTCGATGCCCGCGGGATATAGTGCAGGACGGGGGATTCGACGACTTCCTGGATTTTCTCAACCTCCAGGCCGTACAGTTCCTCTCCCAGCCGGAAGACCAGAATCTGCATTCTCCACTAGCCTCTCTCGGTCCCCAGTTGGAAACGCTTGACCATGCCCAGCAGTTCCTCGGAAAGCGCCGAAAGAGCCTGGGCCGATTGGGCCATTTCTTCCATGGATGCCGTGGCCTGCTGGGTGGCCGCCGAGACTTCCTGGGTGGCGGCGGCATTGTCCGTCACTACCCGGGAGATTTCCTCGGTCGCGGCCACCATGTCCCTGGCCCCTTCCGTCTGCTTCTGCGACAGTTCGGCGATGCTCGTCGCCTTGGTCTGAGTCTTGAGGGCGTTCTGGATGATCTCTTCGAAAGCTTGTCCGGTGGTGTCGATCGCCTGGCGTCCCGCATCAATTCCGGCGATGCTCTCCTTCATGGAGAGCTGGATTCTCTGACTCTCATCGCGGATGTTCTCGACCAGCTGGGTGATCTCCCCCGCCGACCGCCCCGTGGAGTCCGCCAGCTTGCTTATCTCCTCGGCCACCACGGCAAATCCGCGACCGTATTCGCCGGCCCGGGCAGCCTCGATGGTGGCATTCAAGGCGAGCAAATTTGTTTTCTGGGCAATTCCGGTGATGACTTCCACGATTTTCCCGATCTTCTGGACCTGGACGCCGAAGGAGACGATCTGCTCCCCGTTCTTCTCCACTTCTCCCAGGACCTGCTTCATCCTTTCGATCGTCCGCCGGGCGGTTTTTCCACCTTCCTGGGCCGTGCCGGCCGTATCGCTTGCAGCAACGGAAAGCTTTTTGGCGGAAGAGGCTATCAGGTCTATGGAGACGGCCATCTCCCTGATGAGCCGGGTGGATTTTTCCACCATTTCAGCCTGAGTTTCCGCACCGCGGCTGATCTGTTCAATGGTATGGGCCACCTCGTGCCCGGCGGCGGTCATCTGTTGAGAGGTGGCCGACAGCCCCTGGGCCGAATCGGCCACTTGGCCGGAGGAATTGCGGATATACCCGACCAGCTCACGCAGACTGTCGACAACACGGTTCAGGGAATTGGCGAGGTCGGTGGTTTCATCAGGAAAGGTCGTATTCTTCAGGCGTATATACTGAGAGAGATCACCGTTGCTGAGGCGTTCGGCGGCGTCGTTGATATGCCGTATATTGCTTGTAAAAGCTCTGGAAAGGAACCACCCCAGCAGCAGCCCTACCAGCAGCGCAAAGACGACGGTGATCATCTGCTGCCAGTCCGCCGGAACTCCCAGGGTGGGAACCAGGAGATCGAACAGCACAATGGAGCCTACCACTATGATGAATCCCATAGTAAATTTATAGGTGATTTCTACGCGCATCGATCCGCTCCTTTGAGTTTTTGCGAAGGCATCAATATTGATCTTTTCCCAATAGCTGTTTGCTGCTCCCCTGTTTGCGGCGGTAGATTCGTTCTATGGAACATTCGGGCTGAAAGAACTGCCGGGCTTCGCCCAGCAGCGTTTCGGCCCGGCCGAGGACCAGAAATCCACCGGCGGGAAGGGCTGCGGCAAAACGGGTCAGGATGTATTCCTGCTTCTCGCGGGAGAAGTAGATCAACACATTGCGGCACAGGATGAGATCCGCGGCCGGGTATTCCTTGGATGTCAAAATGTCATGGCGCTGAAACTGTACCATTTTGCAAATATGTTCAGCAAGGCGGTAATTCCGCCCTTCCGCCGTGAAGTAGCGAGCCCGTACGGCTTCGGGCACTTCGGTGAGGCGTACAGGATCGAAAAGTCCCTCTCGGGCCTGCTCCAGAACCGGCGGGCTGACATCCGTCGCAAGAATCGAGACCCGCAAGTGCCGCGGGGCCAATTCGTCGAGCAGGAGGGCAAGAGAATAGGGTTCTTCGCCGCCGGCGCAGCCGACGCTCCAGAGTCTCAGCTCCCTGCGGCCGGACTCGGCCGCACTGCGGATCAGCTCCGGCAGTATTCTTTCTTCAAGGGTGGCAAAAGTGGTCGGATTGCGGAAAAACTGGGAGACGTGGATGGAGATGGCCGCCAGGAGCGCGTCCAGTTCGGTCTCGTTTCGACGCAGTATGTCGAGGTAGGGACCGGCGGATTTGAAGCCGAGGGCACGCACCCGGGTGGCGATTCGCCGCTTGACGCAGTGATCCTTGTACATGGCCAGATCGAAACCGCGCTTTTCCAGCAGAAGGTCTCGCATGGCGCAGAAATCCTCCTCCGGAAATTCGCTTCCGACAAAAGGAAACGAACGCTCCTTGCCTGGGATTCTCCCGTTCACCCGCCCGTCCCCGCTATCACCAGAGCTGTCATTTTGCCTTCAAACACCCGGTGAGAAATGATTGAACCCCGTTTTGCCGGGGCGATAAGGCCGGCCGCGCCTGTCCATGACAAGCAGCCCTTCGGCTGCCGCCGTCACCGTTCCCACCCGGGTGAGGGGAAGCGATAAGGATTGGCCGAGGGAAGCCAGGGCTGTTTCCCGTCCGGACGGGACAGTAAAGAGCAGCTCGTAATCCTCCCCTCCGCTCAGTGCCAGTGTGATCAATTCGGAGTCCTTCTCCAGGGCCCGGCGGAAAGAATCCGACAGGGGGAGCGCTTCTTCTTCGACCCGTGCGCCGGCCTCCGATGCCGACAGGATGTGGCCGAGGTCGGCGACCAGGCCGTCGGAAAGATCGATCATGGACGAAGGAATTCCGGAAGACGCCAGAGCCCGTCCCAGTTGCGTACGCGCGGCGGGATCATGATGGCGCCTGCAAAGGAAGGAATCCGGTGTTTCTCCGGCCGAAAGGAGGTGAAGAGCCAGGGCGCTGTCGCCCAGGGTTCCCGAAACGTAAATGACATCCCCCTCCCGCGCTCCCGCCCGGCGGACGAGCTCCCTTTCGGGAACGGCCCCTTCCGCGGTGACCGAGATGATGAGCGGCCCGGGAGAGCGGCAGGTATCCCCTCCGGCCAAGGCGGCGCCGTATTCTCCGGCCGCCTCCAGAAAGCCGGCCATGAAGTTATCCAGCTCCTCCACCGTCATCTCCTCCGGGATCCCCAGGGCAAGATAGAGATGTCTGGGCGCGCCTCCCATGGCGGCGATGTCGCTGACGTTCACCGCCACGCTTTTGCGCCCCAGAAGTTTCATGTCGCTCCACGGACGGCGAAAATGGATATCCTCGATCAGCAGATCGGTGGTGGTGAGCTGAAGTTCTCCGGAAGCCAGGGTCGTGGCGGCGCAGTCGTCGCCGATGCCCAGCACGATCCCCTCGGCGGGAGAAACCGCCTGCCGGATGCGCTCGATAAATCCGAATTCCCCCAGCTGAGAAAGCCTCATGTCTTCTCTTCCAGGGCCACCTGAAGAACCTCGTCCATGGTGCGGGCCAGGATGAAACGGACCTTTTTGCGCAGAGCCTTGGGGATCTCTTCCAGGTCCTTCTCATTGCGGCGGGGGATGACGATCGTTTCGATATGTGCCCGCACCGCCGCCAGGGCTTTTTCCTTGAGTCCGCCGATGGGCAGCACCTTGCCGCGCAGGGTGATTTCGCCGGTCATGGCCACGTCTTTGCTCACCCGGCGTCCCGAGAGGGCCGAGATGAGAGCGGTGGCCATGGTGACTCCGGCGCTCGGCCCGTCCTTGGGAATGGCCCCGGCGGGAACGTGAACATGCACGTCACGCTCCTCGAACAGGTTGGGATCGATCCCCAGTTCCGTGGCGTGCGCCCGGGCATAGGAGAGGGCGGCCTGGGCGCTCTCCTTCATGACGTCTCCGAGCTGACCTGTCAGGGTCAGCGACCCCTTTCCCTTCATGGTGTTGACTTCCACGTAGAGGATCTCTCCTCCCACTTCGGTCCATGCCAGGCCGGTCGCCACTCCGATCTCGTTTTCCCGCCGTTCCTCTTCGGGAAGATAGCGAGCCGCGCCGAGAAAGCTGGCGACCGTCGATTCCGTGACCAGAACCGAATGCCTCTTCCCCTCGGCAAAGCGACGCGCCACCTTGCGGCAGATGCTCCCCAGCTCCCTTTCGAGGTTGCGCAGCCCCGCCTCGGCCGTGTATTCGGTAATAAGCTTCATGACGGCATTTTCCGAAAAACGCACATCCGCCGTTTTCAGGCCATTGGCGTCGAGCTGGCGGGGAATCAGATATCTTTTGGCGATGGAGAGCTTTTCCTCGCTGGTGTAACCGGCCAGCCTGATCACCTCCAGCCGGTCCTTCAGGGCCGAAGGGACCGGGTCCATGATATTGGCGGTGGCAATGAACAGGACCTTGGAGAGATCGAAGGGAAGGCTGATGTAGTGGTCCGAAAAGGCATGGTTCTGCTCGGGGTCGAGAAGCTCCAGAAGGGCGGCCGATGGGTCGCCGCGGAAATCGGCTCCCACCTTGTCGAGTTCGTCAAGCATGAAGACCGGATTGTTGGTGCCGGCCTGTTTGAGGCCCTGGATGATCCGTCCCGGAAGAGCCCCGACATAGGTGCGCCGGTGGCCGCGAATCTCCGCCTCGTCCCGCACGCCGCCCAGCGAGATGCGGACGAATTTACGTCCCAGGGCCCGGGCGACGGATTTCCCCAGGCTGGTCTTGCCCACGCCCGGCGGGCCGACGAAACAGAGGATGGGCCCTTTCATCTCTTTCTTGAGCTTGCGCACCGCCAGAAACTCGAGGATGCGCTCCTTGACCTTTTCCAGGTTGTAATGATCCTCGTCAAGGACCTTGCGCGCCTTCCCGATATCGAGATTGTCCCGGGTGGAGCGGCTCCAGGGCAGATCCACAAGCCAGTCCATGTAGGTGCGGAGCATGGAGTATTCGGCAGCCTCCGGATGCATGGTTTCCAGCCGCCGCAGCTGTTTCTCCGCCTCGCCTTTCGCTTCTTCCGGAAGCTTGGCGGCATCCAGTTTCTGCCGCAGTTCCGCCACATCTTCGGCCCGGGCGTCGGATTCCCCGAGTTCGGCCTGAATGGCCCTGAGCTGTTCGCGCAGAAAATACTCGCGCTGCGATTTTCCCATCTCCTCTTTGGCCTGGCTCTGAATGCGGTCCTGCACCACCGCCAGTTCCAGTTCCTTGGCCAGGATATCCTTGACCCGGTGCAGTCGCTCCAGCGGATCGGAAATTTCGATCAGTCCCTGGGACTCGCCGACCCTCAGCCCGATGTTGCTGGCGACCAGATCGGCCAGGCTGCCGGGGTCCTCGACATTTTCCACGATCACCAGGGCTTCCGGGGAGAGAGCCCTGTCCATTTCCGCGAGCTGCGACAACTGCTCCCTCACCGTGCGCATGAGGGCCTCGGTCTCCAGCGACAGCTCTCCGCCCCGATGTTCGACAATCCGCTCCACCTGCGCCGTCAAAAACGGGGACTGGGAGGTCAACTGAGTCAGCCGGCCTTTGGCGAGTCCCTGGACGAGAATTTTCACCCTGCCGTCGGGGAGCTTGAACATGCGCATGATCATCGCCACCGTCCCCACCGTGTAAATATCCTCTGGGCCCGGCTCTTCCTCCGCCAATTCCTTCTGGGTGGTCAGGAAAATCAGGCGGTCGCGGGCCAGGGCGGCATCCACGGCGGCGATCGATTTTTCGCGTCCCACGAAAAGGGGGAGGATCATATAGGGAAAAATGACCACGTCCCGTACCGGCAGAAGAGGGAGCTCCTCGGGAATGTGGATTTCCTTGGTCGTTGGGTTCAACCGTTCCTCCGATGTCCGGGGATTGCCAGTGGAAACGAGTCAGTTTCTGACCTTGTTTCAGTTCGAAGCCGGGCTCCCGGTAAAAAATGATTTTATCAGTCAAAATACAGAAAATGCTCGAGAATGTCCAGTTGATAGAAGCTGGAAGCTCCTGTCCTGGGATCCTTGAAGAGGTCTCATCGGACAAGGGCAGCGTATTGGGAAGATCCGGTCAGCTCTTCAGGGAAAGTTCGTGGCGAACCTCGCGCCAGTGCTCGGGTGACCCCTGGAAGGTCCGCTCGGCGAATATTGCCGAGGCGTTTCGGTCTATGAGCAGAACCGTCGAAGAGCGGGTCCCGTAGCGGGGGCTGACGATGAAGAGGGATGAAAGAGTGCGCTCCCATTCGAGGCCGACTCCGGTATCGGGGAGGAGATGGTCGGGAGCGCGGCGGGTATCGGCAAGAAGGGCGAAAAGATCTGAAACTGGCGGCTTGCCGCCTTTCCCCAGCAGCTTTGCCAGAGCTTCCCTGCCCCGGACAAGCTTCGGCCAAGGGGTGTCCAGGAGATGATTGCTCAGGCCGTAAATTCCCGGAGGCAAGCTGCGGATGAGGTTTTCGCGGCTCGAATAAAAGAAGAGCTCGAGGGGGGTTCCGGCGAGCAGGTTGAAGCTGCGGTAACTGCTTCGCTGCCGAGCAATCTTGTTCAGGCCGTCCCGGACAGGTCCGGTCTCCCGCAGGAAATCGGAGATCAGCAGCCCGCGGGAGCGCACCTCCTTCACCCTTTCCGAAGGGTCGCGAAAGTTGGAGAGGGCGGCCAGCCGGCCGCTTCGGGACAGCCCCAGCCAGGTTCCCTGCCCGACCATGTCCCGCCCGGCGAAGATCTGCGGCGCGTCTGGCCAGAAGGCGGCGGGGGCGGTGGGGCGGTCGTAAAACTCGTCCCGGTTGGCAGCCAGGATCAGGGGATAGTCGGGATGTTGCCGCCAGGCGAAAAGGATCAGGCACATGGAGGTATCCTTCAAACTCTAAGTCTATTAACCACCCGTTCGCTTCACTCTCTAGAGTCACGGAGAGAACAGAGAAAACCTTGAATCTTTTTGTTCTCTTTATGTGCTCTGTGGTAAAAGTCTTTTCTCCGGCACCTCCAGCCTCTGGAAAGGGGCGGGGTCCGACCTTCGGGGTTTCAAACGGGGATGAAATATGGCATGATTATGCAGTTCTTTATATCGGAGTTTTCATGCCCTTCTACCGGGAAGCCATCAGCAGCGCCACCGTCACTCTGAGTCGCAGGGATCTCACACGGATGATCCGGGTGGTGCGAACCCTCTACCGCCTCAGCCGCCTCGAAGCCTACCGGCAGCGAATCCTGCCCCAGGTTCCAGAGGCGGCCCGCTTCAACCCCGGTCACGATGCGGTGATGATGGGCTACGACTTTCACCTGACCCCGCAGGGGCCCCGGCTGATCGAGGTCAACACCAATGCCGGCGGCGTCCTTCTCGCCTATCTGTCCCATTTCCCCGACTCTGCCGCGGCCCGCTCCCGCCTCCCCGAACGGCTCGTCGAAAAGGTCCTGACCTCTTTCTCCGAGGAAATGCAGGGGCTCAGCCGAGGGTCGGTGAAGATGCCGGAAACCATCGCCATTCTCGACGAGGAGCCTGAAAAGCAGTACCTCTATCAGGAGATGGTCGCCTTCGTCGAACTCTTCGAGAAGTCCGGAATCAGGGCGACCATTGTCGATCCCGGCGGGCTGGCCGCCGATGCCGGAGGAGTAGCTGCCGGCGGCGAGAGGATTGATCTTATCTACAATCGGCACTGCGATTTCTATCTCGATGGATCGGAGATGTCCGGAATCCGTGCCGCCTACCTTGCCGGAAACGTCTGCCTCACTCCCAATCCCTTCACCTACGGATTGCTGGCCGACAAGCGCCGCCTGGCTCTCTGGTCCGACCCGGAAGCATTGGCTTCTTTTGGCCTTGATGCCGGCGAGATCGAGGTTCTTGCCGGGATCGTGCCGGAGAGTCGCCTGCTCTGCGATACGGATGCCGAAGATATCTGGCGTCAGCGCAAGGATTGGGTGTTCAAGCCGGTCTCCCGCTTCGGCAGCCGGGGTGTGCTCCTCGGCCGCAAGATCTCGCGGACCCGTTTCGACGAGCTGCCCCCCGGAGAGACGCTGGTTCAGCGGCATGTTCCCCCCTCGATGACCGATGTCGAAGGAGATGAGCCGATGAAAACCGACCTGCGCCTCTATGTCTACCGCACCCATGTCCTTGGGGTGGCGGCCCGCCTCTATCACGGCCAGGTCACTAATCTGCGCACCGCCGGCGGCGGCTTCGCGCCGGTAAAAGTGCGGGCGCAGCTGTAAGCTGCAAGCTGTAAGCTGCAAGCTGCAAGCTGTAAGCTGCAAGCTGTAAGCTGCAAGCTGCAAGCTGTAAGCTGTAAGCTGCAAGCTGCAAGCTGTAAGCTGTAAGCTGCAAGCTGCAAGCTGTAAGCTGTAAGCTGTAAGCTAAAGGCTTGAAACTTATAGCTTATGGCTTAAAGCTTACAGCTGCCTCACCTTCGCAACTGGTAGCGCCGCACCATGTTGTTGTGTTCCTTGAGCGTTTGGGAAAAGACGTGCGTGCCGTCCCCTTGGGAGACGAAGTAGAGATAATCGACCGTTGCCGGCATCGCCGCCGCCCGCAGGGCCTCCTCGCCGGGACTGGCGATAGGGCCGGAGGGGAGGCCACGCATGCGGTAGGTGTTGTAAGGTGTCGGAGTGCTCAGGTGTTTGCGGGTGAGATTGCCGTCGAAGTCGGCGATGCCGTAGATGACCGTGGGGTCCGCTTGCAGGGGCATGCGCAGCCGCAGGCGATTATGGAAAACGGCCGAGATCAGCGGCATCTCCTCCTCATTGCCCGCTTCCTTCTGAATGATCGAGGCCAGCGTCACCAACTGATAGAGATCGAGGCCGCGCTCGGCGGCGGCGGCCGTCAACTCGGGGGCGAGGCGGGTGCGGAACTGCTCGACCATGGCCTTGATCAGCCGCTCTTCCGACGTGCCGCTTTCCAGGGTATAGGTTTCGGGGAAGAGGTAACCCTCCAGAGTAGGGGCATCGAGACCGAGGGTGGAGATGAAGGCGGGGTCCCGGGCGAGGGCCAGAAAGACGGTTTTTTCGCCGTGTCCCTCGGCTTCGAGCTTCGCGGCGATTTCCGCGAGGTTCAATCCCTCGGGGACGGTGAATTTAAGGCGGCGCACGTCGCCGGCGATCAAGCGGTCGAGGACCTTGCCCGGTGCGGCAGGCTCCCGGAATTCGTACTCTCCGGCCTTTATGCTGTGGGCGTTACCCCGCAGGCGGCTCAGCACCTTGAACTCGAAGGCGCCGGTTATCACCCCTTCAGTTTCCAGGCGCGAGGCCACCCCGGCAAAGGAAGTACCAGGGTGGATGACGATCAGCCGGGGAGCGGAAGGCTCCACCGGATGACGGAGAAACCAGGCGAAACGCAGGCCGGCTCCCGCCGCCAGTGCGACCAGAAGGAGGAGGGCGGTAAGGATGAGTTTGGAACGTCGGGTCATAGAAAGGATCCGTCCGGTATCGGGTTGTTGACGGAGAGTGCCAGGGAACTCAAAATTCGACACCGGCACGCGGATAACATCGACGCGCGTGATGAATTGATGCCTTATTTTAATGGAGGAGGGGAAAGAGTGTCAAGGAAAGGCGCCTGCCTTCTTAAACCTTGAAACGGCTTTCTGTGCCGTTTAGGAGGCGTTCGATATTGACCCGGTGGCGAAGCACCACCATGGCGCTGATGAAGAGGGTGGCAAGAAAAAGAGGCATCGATTTCTCCACCAGCAGGACCAGTATCGGGGTAGCCGCGGCGGCGATGACGGAGCCCAGGGAGACGAATCGCCATTTCCAGAGAAGGGCGGCGAAAATCAGCAGAGCTCCCAGAACCGCCAGGGGCGACAGGACCAGATAGATGCCGAGAGCGGTGGCCACCCCCTTGCCCCCCTTGAAGCCGAGATATACAGGGTAACAGTGGCCGAGAAAGGCCGCGGTGGCGGTCATGGCCGCCTGAGCTTCGGACATGTGCAGGACACTCGCCGCCACGAGCACCGGCAGCATTCCCTTGAGAGCGTCGCCGATGAGGGTGAGAAGCCCCAGGCGGCGGCCGGCCACCCGGTATACGTTGGTGGCTCCGATATTGCCGCTGCCGGCCTGGCGCACATCGCCGATCCCAGCAAGCCGGGTGAGAAGAACCCCGGTAGGGATGGCGCCGACGAGGTAAGCGGCAAGGATAAAGAGGGCGATCTGCATTGCTGCTCCGCTATAAAGTATGAAAGCGGCCGGAGCCGCTTCGCTGATTGATGGAGAGGTAAAGCGAAGCCTCGTCGATTCTTCTCAAGCAACTGTCCCGTTCGTCGGCGACGGAGGTAAAGCCGCTCAGCGGCACCCAAAATGCCACGGTAATCAAGGAGAAATCAAGTTTTTTTTGGCCGCCGGGGCTTCCCGATCAGCCCCTGCTACAATTGAATAAAGCAGATTGTCTATTATAAGCTATCAGAGTAGCCCGATCGTTTCTGATTATCGGCGAATCTCATGCCGAGAACATCCAGAATGCCTCGCCCGACGGATTTTGAGGCTCATCTTTCGGACTCTCGCCTAAAGGAGAAAAGATGTGTTCCTGCTTGCGATTATCCTGACAGCCGCCCTTATTCCGACTAGGGTCGGGGCCGAGGCCCCCGAGGCCGCTAACCCGGAGCCCTATACCGCTGTTTACTCCGTCAGCTATCGGGGGCTCCATGCGGGTCTTCTGCATTTCGAGCTGAAATCGGGGGAGCCCGGGATGTACGTCTACGAATCCCATGCGGAACCCAGCCTGCTGGCACGCCTCGTGGTGAGCAGCCAGGCGGTCGAGCGCAGTGTGATGCAGATCGACGGCAATGGTGTCCAGCCGCTGTACTGGTTCATGGAAGACGGCAAGTCGGGGCATGAGGACGACGGAGTCCTCGAATTCACCTGGGATAAGGAGCTGGTCACCGGAGAGGTGGAGGGGACGCGTGTCGAACTCCCCACCGAACCGGGCCTGCAGGATCGCCTGTCTATACAGATCGAAGTCATGACCGCCCTGCTCCGTACCGAGGAGCCCGGCACTATTCCCATGATCGACGAGGACAAGATCAAGCGCTACAGTTACACCCGGGCGGGGACGGAGCGGATCGCGACCAAGATGGGAGAATTCGAAACCGTGATATACGAAAGCACTCGCCCGGGGTCGAGCCGCCTCTCTCGAATCTGGCACGCCCCGGCTCTCGGATACATCCCCGCAAGAGCCGTGCAGCTGCGCAAAGGAAATGTCGAAACGGAGATGGAGCTCGTCAAGGTGAAGCGGAAGGGCGATTGACCGATTTTCTTTGAAAAACCTTTGAAAAATCCCTTAACAAGGATGACTTAATCCTTCCAGTAGACTAAGTTTTCCATAGATTTTTCAGATATGTTCTGATATATTCTCCACCAGATTATTTTTCCATGTAAAAATTTCCTTAAACTGAAAAAAACCTCGAACACCACTGTCTGAGGGTGTGCAATGAATTTTGTCAGACAATCGGTTGTCCGACGGAGAAGTCTCTCCATTCTTCTTCTGCTGCTGATCGTTGCCGTGCATGGTTGCGTCTGGCTGCAGACCGAGCAGCGTCCTCTTCCGGAATTCGCAGTCCCCGAAACCGCCTCCTTCTCTCTTCAATCCGATGCGGAACCGTTCTTTCAGACCCGCTTTGCATCCTCAAGCGTGGACGACTATGTTCATGCTGCCTCGATTGCTCCCCTTCCCGATGGCGGACTGATGGCTGTCTGGTTCGCCGGTTCCCGCGAAGGAGCGGAAGACGTCGATATCCGCGCCTCGCGATTCGACCCGGCCACTCAGGAATGGAACCCTGAATTCACGCTCGTCTCGCGCGAGACAACGGAGAACGTTCTGCAGCGGAGCATCCGCAAGCTGGGCAATCCGGTGATTGCTCTGGCGCCGGGCGGCCGTTTGTGGCTGTTCTACGTCTCAGTTTCTGTGGGCGGATGGGCCGGCAGCGCCATCAATGCCATGCAGTCGAACGATGGCGGGGTCACCTGGTCGCCGCCTGAGCGACTGGTCACCTCGCCGTTTCTGAACATCAGTACTCTGGTGCGAAATACGCCGGTTTTTTACCAGGACGGCTCCATCGGGTTACCGGTCTACCATGAATTCCTCGGAAAGTTTGCCGAATATCTGCACCTGAGTCCTGACGGAGAGGTCCTGGACAAGTTCCGCATCAGCGATGGCCGACATTCCCTGCAGCCCGCCATCGTCCCCCTGTCAGGGGACTCTGCACTGGCGCTGCTGCGCAATGCAGGTAAAGAGCCCGGGAAGGTCCTGGCCAGCTTTACGGAGGATCGCGGTGAGACCTGGAGCGAGCCGATTTCGGTCGAGCCATGGAATCCCAATTCATCCCTGGCGGCGATCAGCGCTCATGATGCGGAAAAAGAAATTCTGGTGGCCATGAACAATCTCCGCGATGGACGATATCGCCTCTCTCTGTACGAAACCGACCCCTCGCTCAAAAACTGGCGGCTGCGGAAGGTTCTGGACGAGGCGCCTGATCCGGAAGGACGCCCCCTGCCTCCGGACAAATACCGTCTCAACGTTGCCAGGGATTTCCTTGCCGTCGGCGGCAATAAGATCGACGATCGGCTGGAGGAATATCTACAATACCTCGATCAAAGGGATCTCGACCGACGTGTCTGCAGGGAAGGGAAGGGGTGCGAGTTCGAATACGAGTATCCGAATCTCATGCGCTCGGCAGACGGTCTTTTCCACGTGGTCTATTCATGGAACAATTCCTTCGTCAAACATGTCGTCTTTAACGAGGCATGGCTGGAGATGAGGCAATGACAGGAATCGTTCTCAGTCACATAACCTTCGCGATTGTTCTCTTTCTTTTGCTTCCGACAGGCAAGCTGCCGCTAAATGGGCGAATTGCCGCCCTTGCCGGGGCGGCAATTCTTGTGATGCTGACCGTGGACGGGCTGTCCCTGGCGGAATACGTGTACAGCCTTACAAGCGGCCTGTCGATAACAGCCGTGCTCTGGCTGGCCTGGTCTGCCGGGGCGAAGGTCGGCGGACTGCGAGCGATGTCCGAGCGCCGGCACTTGCAGCTGGCAATCTGCTTCGGCGCACTGACGCTGTTGCTTTATCCGGCAACCCTGGGTCTTTCGATGTTCGATCCATACAGGCTCGGGTATAATCCCAATTACCTCCTCGGGTTCATCTTTGCGATAAGCGTGGTTCTCTGGATAGTCCGGCACTACTTCGGGGCGGCCCTGATCACCGCCGCCACGGCCGTTTTCATGCTGGATTTCAGGTCTCCGGAAAATTACTGGGATTACCTCATCGACCCGCTGCTGGGAATCTATTGCCTTGCCGTAGTCGGATGGTACCTCCTGCGGCGGGTCTGGCGAAAATTGAAGAGCCGCTATGACTGGACTCCGTCCGGGGGCAGGTGGCAGAACAGGCCGGCCTTCGAAAGCCCGGGTGAGCGTCTGATGACGAGCATGACGAATCTCTGTGCCGAGGATGGGATCACGAATGCGGAAAAGCGCCTCTGCCCTTCTCTTGCCACCGGCCTCGCCGAGGATGCCGGTTTGCCGCAGCATCTGCCTCCCCGCACATCGTAATTTCCTTCTCACCCCTTCTAGAAAAGACAAAGGGTGAGGCATCTAACCTCACCCACCATCCCGAGCGCGTTCAAGTCTTTCCTGTTTTATAGCCGCAGATTACATGAGGCTGAAACGAGAACGTTGCAGCTCTGGATATGCGTCCATCTTCGTTTTTCCCC
>NZ_KI421412.1:0-49556 GCF_000472285.1 Desulfuromonas sp. TF | reverse complement strand
GCTGCAAATTCGGCTGCTTGGCCCATATTTCAGCTCCTTTTCGGCCCATAGCTATGGCTATGAGCTCTCAAACGAGCCGAAATCTGGTCTCAAGCTTCCAAATTTTCGCTTCGGCCCGTATAGTCCGACACCCTCCTAGTCAGTTTCTTTTACCGGTATCTCATTTTCTCGCATTATCGTACAACATGTAGCGCGAGGTTTCATAGGCGCCGTGCGCAACTTTCCTGAGGCGATCGAACTCTTCCGGATGACGTCCGGACACATCCTCCAGGGGCGAATCCGAAGACAGCTCATGCAGGGTGGCCTCGCTGCCGTCGCAGTTCATTTTGACCAGGTATTCGCTGGTCACCGCTCCGATGACAGGAAAACTCCCCTCCTCCAGCACCAGCGGAACCGCCCGGTCACGTCCTTGGGAAGACAGCTGCAGATCGCGCCCCATGGTCCGGTTGGTGTACTCCAGCCCCGCCAGACCGGCGACGGTGGGCAGAACGTCCACCAGGTTGACCGCTTCGTCGATCACCCGGGGCTGCAGCAGGGCCGGCGCATAAATCATGTGCGGGACGTGGTTGCTTTCAAGCCCCAGCTGCTCGAAAGCAGGGGGCATATGGGGAATGGTGGTGATCCTGTTGTTGTGATCGCCGAAAAAGACGAAGAGGGTGTTGTCGAAATAGCCGCTCTCGCGAGCCATCTGGAGAAACCGGCCGATGTCGTAGTCAATGAGACGCACGGCATTGAACTGCTCCACGGAGCGAAAGCCCCACTTTTGAACTTCCTCGAGGGGCAGTTCGACTGTCTTGAAATCATCGTTGTCCGTGGGAATTGTAAAGGGGCGATGATTGCCGGCCGTCTGGATATAAGCGAAGAAAGGCTCATCCGCCGGCAGGTCGCGCAGGATGCGGTCCGCCTCCTTGAACAAGTTCAGATCCGAGATTCCCCACACATCGGCATTGGGCGACTGCCAGTCGCCTTCCTGGATAAGCTCCATCCCCGTGCTCTCGCGGATGAGGGCGCTCAGGTTGGCCCAGCCGGCGCTGCCGCCGATCATGTACAGTTTGCGATAACCCTCAAAGGCATTGAGCAGGGTATGCTGGCGGGTAATCAGAGGGTTTCGCGACGCCGTTTCCTCCCGGGAGACGTCAGGGATTCCGGTGATGCTGGCCCATACCGTCTTCGCCGTGCTCACCACCGGGATATAGAAATGACGGAAGAACCAGCTGTCCGCGGCGATGGCATCCAGATTGGGGGTCGGTTTCAGGGGATTGCCGTAGGCGCCTACCCGGCTGGCGCCGAGTGATTCGAGCATGATGAAGATCACATTCGGCGGACGCTCGACCGACAGCCGGTGCGGCTGAGTGCCGATGTGGCGAACGAAGTTCAACGCCTTCCGGTCCGGCTGGTCGATGCCCAGGTAGTCGACCATGGTGTCGTAATAATTTGCAACTGTCTCACGGTCGTAGGGATCCTGGGGTATCAGCAGGGTGTCATAGAGGAAAATGACCGGATTCAAACCCGCTGCGGCCAGCTGCCGGTCGCCTGAGAAGAAGGCGTCGCTCCAGCGCAGAGGGATGGGATTTTTGATATTGATGTCGCTCACCCGGCCCATCACGCCGAGAAAGACCAGCAGAACAACCACGGCGCTGCCGAGGGCGGCGGACTTGCGGGATATGCCGACCGGCCGGCGCTCCAGGGTGACCCGCTCGAGGGAAAACAGGGCGAGCAGGACGGCGGCGCAGCCTCCCAGCCAGCCCAGGGTGATCCACACCACCGGATAGCTTTGCCAGAGCATGGTGCCGGATATGTCCGCATCGCCGGCAAAACGCAATACGGTGGCGTTGATCCGCACGCCCAGGTAGTTGTAATGGCCGAAATCGATGACATAGACCAGGCCGACAGCCAGCAGCGCCACGGCCAGATACACATTGCCGAGAAGGCGCGCGCGTCGGCTTCCGGACATATTCCAGAATGGAAGATAGCACAGCAGGGCGAGCGGCAGCATGATCAGCAGCGCCAGCCGCAGGTCGAAACGCAGGCCGATTCCCACGGTCTTCCACAAGGCGGAACTGTCGATCGTGCGAAGGTCGATATCCGCGAAGCCGAACAAAAAGACAAAGCGCAACAGCGCCAGGGTGAGCAGCAGTATTGCGGTGGACCCGGCCAGATAACGCAGACGCCGGGATTTAATCCATTGCATCGATAATTCTCCTTATCTTTCAAAGTCTGTTCGTGTAAGGTTTAGCCATCTTGTCGTGCGGCAACTCACCCGATTCTCCGCTTTTCTCGATCTCGGGTCAAGTCTTTCCTCCGGCATTAAAGCTCTACAGGCCCAATTTCCCGAAGCTTTCTGCAACGATGGTTCATCCTTGAAGGGGCGCAATGACAGACTGGTATTTTTTCAGTATCGCCGCCCTGGTTCTTCTGGGGGCTCAGCGTTTTCTCTACAAGGTCGCGGCGGAGCGAAACTGCAGCTCGGCTTTGACAACCGCCGTTTTCATGGGAACCGTCACCCTGCTGAGCGGCGCCGCCTTCCTCGCCTCGGGTGAAAGCGCCGGCGAAATTTCCATCCTCCTCATGCTGGCGCTGGTCAACAGCGCCTCTTTCGCCCTGGCCACCGTCGCTCATATGGAGGCCCTCAAACATCTGCCGGCGACAGTCACCTTTCCAATCACCCGATTGAGCATCCTGGTGGTGATTTTTTTTTCCATTGTTTACTTCGGTGAGCGGCCGCAGCCGCTGCAGATGGCGGGAATGCTTCTGGGACTCTCGGTGGTCTTCGTGTTTGCCGGGGAAGCCGGAGACAAATCCGGGCACCGGGGCAACCCCCGTACCGGCTTTCTTTTTGCCGCGGCATGCGTGCTCTGCGGCGCCGTCGCATCCATATCGAGCAAATTCGCGGCGGTCTCCACCAGCAAGGCAGGATTCATGGCCCTGTCGTACCTGCTGGGGACCCTTTTCGCGCTGGCTCTGGAGAGGAAGAATCGGGGCGGGAAAAGCCCCGGGGTAAAGTCCGGCGAGGCCGTCTGGATCGGCCTCTGTATGGGCGTGCTCAATTTTTTCGGATTCTATGCCTTTTTGACCGCCCTCGAAAGCGGTCCTCTGTCGGTCATCGCCCTCATCACCGGGATGCATTTCGTCATCGCCGTCGCTCTTTCGGTCCTGCTCTACCGGGAGAGGATGACCCCCCGTCGGATTCTCGGAATCGGCCTCACGCTCCTGGCCGTTGCCTTTCTGCAGCTATGACCCGGCTTTTCCCTGCTCCGCAAACCGCGCCAGCTCCTCCGCCATCCGCCGGCTGAAATCGCCGAGGGTGCGACTCATCGCTGCCACAACTGCCTCGGTCCCTTCCCCCTGAAGCGGCGATTTCCCTTGAAAAAGACCGTTGCGGGGGGCTTTTTCGCTCTCCTGCGGCTCGATGGTCCACTGGACGGTGAGATGGGCGGCATCACCGGTGACGGCCTCGAAGCGCCTGATATCCATGCGGATCAGGTAACCCGGCTTCCGGCCGCTCCGCCAGGGGAAAGTCAGGATGCGTTCGCTCTCCAGGAGCCGGAAAAGGTTCTCCGCCGTCACCCGCAGGATATTCTCTTCCAGGGGCTCGGCCCATTTGGCGAATTCTGCAAGCCGGTACTCGTTGGGCGCATCGAGGGTGATCACCTGGGTGCGCTGCAGATAGTCCGGAAGATAAACAGGCCCGACCCCCACGCTCTGTCCCGCCAGGCCGAAACGGGGCTCGGCGGCGGAGACCGTCGGCTGCAGGGTATACAGACGGATCCGCTGCCTGGTTCCCTCTCCCAGATTGATACAGCCGGACAGCAGGATCAGGACGCCGGCTAAAATCATCGGATGGCGCATTCAGGGTTCTCCTATCGTCCGCCGGCCTCGCAGCAGGGCATCGGGATTCGCTTCCAGAAAATCGGCGAGGCTGCGCAGGGAGCGGGCGGCCAGGGCGACTTCCCGAAGGGTTTCGGTCAGCCGGTAGCGGATCTCAGCATCTTCTCCGGTCATTCCCTCAAGGGAATTCATGAACTGCTCCGCGCTCTCCAGGGTCTGCCGGCCGGTCCTGGATGTCTCCCGCAGCGTGCTCATCAGCGGTTCGACCTGGCGGTTCAGATTCTGAAGGAGTTCCTGCGCTTCCCGCAGGGTTGATTCAAGGCGTTGGTCCGTCGAACCGAGACGCTGATCCAGGGTCCCCACAAGTTCATGGACCTCCCTCAGCGTGGAGTCCAGGGAGCGCAGGCTGCTGGTCAGCTCGGGGGCGTTGACGAAACGCTCGATTCCTTCCAGGGTCAGGAACGTTTTCCGGACCATTTCCTCCAGGGGGATTTCCCCGAGGGTCTGTGAGAGCCTCTCCAGATTGGAAGGAATGGTGGGGATCTGGATGTGGGGCGTATCCACATCGACGAGACGCGGCTCCGTATCGGGATAAATGTCCAGGTTGATGAGCAGCTGGCTGGTGAGGAAGCTCTGCAGCTGCAGCTGGGCGCGCAGCCCACGGGCGATGAGGAGACGCGCCATTTCGTCAGGAGATCGCTCCTTTCCAATCGGGGGGCCGTCGAGTACGCTGATGTGCTCGGGATCGATCTCGATGAGCACGGGAATACGGAAGCCCATCTTCTCGGGGTCCAGCAAGATATTGACGTCCACCACCGAGCCGACCCGGACACCCCGCAGGAGCACCGGAGCCCCTTCATTGAGGCCGCGCACCGATCCGGGAAAGAAGAGGATGAAGGTGCGCGTGTCGGTGAAATACCGGCCGCTGCCGAAGACCATGATGCCGGCCACCACCAGGGCGATGGCCCCGAGGACGAAGGCGCCGATCAGGGCCGGGTTGGCTCTTCTGCTCATGCCGCCTCCCGGCCGCGAGTCAGAAAACGGCGCACCCGGGGGTCGTCCGACGAACTCAGCAGCTCTTTCGGCGCTCCCCGGGCGATCATGGTGTGGGACTCGGCATCGAGGAAGATTGAATTGGTGCCGATGGCGAAGATGCTGGCCAGTTCGTGGGTGACCACTACAACGGTGGCGGAAAGGCTGTTGCGCAGCTCCAGGATTAGCTCGTCCAGCAGTTGGGCGCTTACCGGGTCCAGACCGGAGGAGGGCTCGTCGAAGAAGAGGATCTCGGGATCGAGAGCCATGGCCCGCGCCAGACCGGCCCGCTTCTGCATGCCTCCGCTGAGCTCGGCCGGATAGTAACCCTCGAAGCCGGAGAGCCCCACAAGGGCCAGTTTGAGGGCGACGATTTCGCGGATCCGGGGCGGCGCAAGATTCGTATGCTCCTGCAGGGGAAAGGCCACGTTCTCGGCCAGTGTCATGGAACTCCAGAGCGCGCCGCTCTGATAGAGAACACCGCACGAACGGCGAATGCGGTTGCGTTCCCCTTCATCCGCCGCCCAGAAATCGGTTCCATGGAAGAGGACCTGCCCGTGAACGGGGGCATTAAGCCCTATCATGTGGCGCAACAGGGTGCTTTTTCCGCTGCCGCTGGCGCCCATGATGATGAAGATGTCCCCGCGATTGACCGTGAAGTCGAGATCGCGCTGGATGACGGTATCCCCGTAGGCCATGGTCAGCTCTCGAACGGTGATGGGAGGTTCGGCAAGGAATTTCTCTGTGGTCATGCGGCGTCCCTTCAGAGGCCGAGTACATGGAATATGACGGTGAGAATGGCGCAGGCGATGATGATCCAGACGATGGCCGTGACTACCGCCGATGTCGTCGCCGTGCCGACATCGGCGGCGCTGCGGCCGCAGAGCATCCCCCGCAGGCAGCCGGAAAATGCCACGATCCCGCCATAGACCGCGCTCTTGGTCAGACCCACCCAGAAATGCGTCAGCGCCACCGACTCCCGCGTCTGCACCAGGTACTGGATGGGAGTGATATCGAAGATGGCCACCCCGACCAGTCCGCCCCCCAGGATCCCCATCACGTCCGCATAGACGGTCAGAAGCGGTACCATGAGGGTCAGGGCAATGAGCCGCGGCAGCACCAGGTAGTCCACGGGCGAGATGCCCAGGGTGCGGAAGGCGTCGATTTCGTCGTTGCCCTGCATGGCGCCCAGCTGCGCGGCGTAGGCCGCCCCGGTGCGGCCGGCCATGATGATGGCTGTCATCATCGGCCCCATGTCCCGGGCCATCCCCAGGCCCACCAGGTTGGCGATGTAGATTTCGGCCCCGAATACCCGCAGCTGAACCGCCCCCATGAAGGCCAGTATCAGCCCGACCAGAAGGCTGGTCAGGGTGATGATCGGCAGGGCTCCGGCGCCGCTCTCCTGGATGTAGAGAAGCAGGTCGGAGCCGCGGAACCGCCCCTTGCCGGCTACAAGGCGAGTCACGCTCAGGAAGGTCTCTCCCATGAATGCCAGGGTGCCGGCGGTGGAACTGCCAAGGGCCATGGTCCTCTCGCCGAGCCGGATCAGATAGGAAGGGCGCCTCGCGCCCCGGCGCATCTCCTTTTTCTCCGGTACGGCCTCTGCCAGGGCAAGGAGCCTTCGCACCCCTTCGGCCAGACCGGCCGCGTCCACCGATATCCCTCGTTCGGCGCACCGGGCGTCAACCTGCAGCAGAAAAGTCAGCAAAAGACTGTCCCATTCTCCCATATCTCCCGAGTCGTAGGCGAGACGACGCACTTCGGGGGCGCCACGGAGTTGCGTTTCTACCGCTTCCGCCGGCGGCAGGCGAAAATCCCTGCGCCAAGTTCCGGCGATGCGCAGCCACAAGGTCTCCCCCTCCCGGCTCATCTCCAGACGCGGGGGATCATCTTCTTTTTCCGAATGGATATCGCTGCTGGTGTTCTCCATTATTCGCCCGGTCTTTTCTTTAAAATTAACACAAATTCCACCGATTTCCCGGAAACGGGCAGGCGGAACGCAGGTTCTGCCCCGAAAAACGTCAATATCGGGTTGAATGTGGCCGTTTAAAGATCTAGGAGTGAAACGAGAAAGAGCACTCTCTTTGAATTCGGACGGGCATCAAATACTCTCCCGACCTCTGGTGTTTTCGTGCAGAAAATCGATGAACGCACGGTTGGCCCGTGAAAGGTGCCTGTTCGCTTTCCAGGCGATCACAAGGTCCAGGTGAAGCGGCGGATTAAAGGAAACGGCCGCCAATTCAGGATCTCCGCTGACGACCATACGCAGAAAAGTCGAGATTCCCAGCCGCTCTTTCACCAGCGACCGCACCAGGGAGAAGAGGTTTGTTTCGAAGACGACCTTCGGTTTCAGGTCGATCTTCTCCGCCAGCTCGTCCATCAGCTCCCGCATATAATATCCCTTTTTGAAAACAATCTGGGGCTCCTGCAGAAAGTCTGAAAAGGCGATCGCATCGTGTCCGGCCAGAGGATGGTTTGCCGGCACGCAGGCGACGATCTCCTCGCGCAGGAAGTGCTGATACTCAAGGCCCTCCGGAATCTTGTGTCCGGCGATTACGCCCATATCGATCTCTCCCTTGGAGATCATCCTCTGGATGATTGCGGCTCCCTCGCCATTGACGGACAGTTTCAGGTTCGGATAGCGCACTCGGAAATCCCTGATGATCAGCGGGAAACAGTATGAACTCATCATCGGAGGAATTCCGACCCGCACCTCACCGCCGCCCAGCCCCCGCAATTCAGCCATCTCCGCCTCGGCCGCCCTGAAATTCTCGAGGATTCCCCTGGCATGGATCAGCAGGGCTTCTCCTTCGGCGGTGAGGCTCACGCGTTTTTCCTGGCGGTTCAGGAGGATGAGATCGAGTTCCTCCTCGAGTTTGCGGATCGAGATGCTGACCGCCGGCTGGGCAACGCGCAGGTATTCAGCGGCCCGGGTAAAGCTTCCCTGGCGGGCGACCTCGACGAAAACACGGAGTTGGCGCAAGTCCATCAGATATCCATAAAAAATTTATATCGTAAAAATAATAACAATATATTTTACTTATGCATAGCCTGGAAGTAAGCTTTTGATGGATAGTATTGAAAGGTGAAAAAAGAGGTTGAGCATGGGGAATGCAAAACTTATTTTCCGGGGAACCAGGGAGTACAGGAGGGCCAACTTCGCTCTTTTCATTGCCGGATTCGTTACCTTTTCCACCCTCTATGATTTTCAGCCCCTCTTTCCGAATCTGGTCAGTGAATTCGGGATTACCCCGACTGTAGCCAGCCTTTCCCTTTCCTTTGCCACCTTCGCCCTGGCTTGTACGCTGCCGCTCTCCGGAACTCTCTCCGACGCCCTGGGGCGGCGGCCTCTGATGGGACTGGCGGTCATCCTGACCTCTCTGCTGACCTTCGCCACCGCCTACGGCGAGTCCCTGTCGACTCTCCTCGCCCTGCGTCTGGTACAGGGGATCGTTCTGGCCGGCGTTCCGGCGGTAGCCATGGCCTACCTGAGCGAAGAGATGGAACCTCGGGCGGTCGGAAGCGCCATGGGTCTCTATATCGCCGGGAACGCCTTCGGCGGCATGACGGGGCGCATCCTTACCGCCTGGCTGGCCGACTTCATGCCCTGGCGGCCGGCCGTCGGGGTCATCGGGATGATCAGCCTGGCCTTGGGGCTGCTCTTTCTGCTCCTGCTGCCGCCCTCGCGCAATTTCGAGCGCCGCTCCTTCAACCCGGGGCAGCTCACGACGTCACTTCTGAGTCACCTGCGAAACCCCGGATTGTTTTGTCTCTTCCTGGTAGCCTTCACCTGCATGGGAGGATTCGTCACCCTCTATAACTATGTCACCTTCCGCCTCCTGGGCCCGGGATTCGGTCTGAGCCAGACCCAGGTGGCCTCCATCTTCCTCGCCTATGCGTTCGGCGCCTTCGGTTCGAGTTTCATGGGTTCCCTGGTCAACCGGTTCGGCCGAAGCACGATCCTCTTCGCCTCCTTTTCGATCATGGCGTCAGGGCTCATTCTAACCATGTTTTCCGGTTTGCCCGCCGTCGTGATCGGCATCGTGATTTTCACCATCGGATTCTTCGGCGCCCACTCGGTAGCCTCGGCCTGGGTCGGCTTCCTGGCCACCCATTACCGGGCCCAGGCGTCTTCCCTTTACCTGTTTTCCTATTACCTCGGGTCGAGCGTCTCCGGAACCGGCGGCGGTTTTTTCTACGGTCTGTGGGGATGGAACGGAGTCGTGCTGTTGATCCTGCTTTTGATAGGCCTGGCGGGAATTGCAGGGATGCGCCTTATGGCCCTGACCCGGGAGGCAGCGCCGGCGACACCCATTGCGGGGCAGGCGGAATGTGAATAAGGCGGGTTACGGAAAACTCGCCAGCACGTCCACTGCCGCCTGGGCAAGGAACGCCGCACCAAAAGGGAGGGCGGCTTCATCCAGAAGCATCCGGGGATGGTGCAGGGAGGTCGCATCCTGCTGCGGATCTTTCGTGCCGAGCAGGGCGAAGCAGGACGGGATCCGTGCGGCGATATAGGCGAAATCCTCGCCGCCCAGCATCGGCGGCACGGCGACGATCCCCGGCGTAGGGAATATCTTCGCCGCCGCCTCTCTGGCGACCGCGGTGACTCGGGGGTCGTTGCGGGTGACGGGCACGGCGTGCTCCACCTTGAAGTCGATGGCGGTATCATGCATCCGGGCCAGGTTGCGGCAGATGCTCTCGATGCGGCCGATATTCCTGTCGTAAGTCTCGTCATTGAGGGCGCGGGTGGTGCCGGAGAGGACGACCCGGTCGGCGACCACGTTGTAGTTAGATCCCCCTGCGATGGTGCCGATGCTGACGACGGCCTGGTCGTTGGGACCCACGTTGCGTGAGACCACCGTCTGCAGCAGGGTCACCAGTTCGGCGGCGATGACCACGGCGTCGATTCCGGCCTCGGGATTGACCCCGGCATGGGCCGAGCGGCCGTGCACCACGAAGCTGAGGCGGTCGGCGGCGGCCAGCACCGGCCCATCGCGCAGGCTGATGATTCCGGTGGGGAGCATCGGCGCCTGATGCAGCCCCAGCACCGCATCGACCCCCTCCAGAGCCCCTTCCATCAACATCCTCTTCGCACCGGAGAAGCCCTCCGCGTCCCCTTTGTTGTCCTCTTCCGAGGGTTGGAAGAGGAGGCGCACCCGGCCCGTGAAGGATGCCCCCTTCAGCAGCCGCGCCGCGCCGAGCAGCATGGCCACATGCGCGTCATGACCGCAGGCGTGCATGAGCCCCGGATGCTCCGAGGCGAAGGGGAGGCCGGTCTCCTCGGTGATAGGCAGGGCGTCCATGTCGGCCCTCAGAGCGACCGTCGGGCCGTCGCCCTGCCCGATCTCCGCCACCACGCCGGTGCGGGCGACTCCCCGTCGGCAGGGGATGCCGAGCGCCGCCAGTTCGCCGGCGATCAAGGCAGAGGTGAGCTCTTCCCGATATCCGAGTTCGGGGTGACGGTGGATCTCCCGACGGATGCGGATGATGTCCGCGGCGATGGCCTGCGCTCTGTTCAGCATGAGAATTCACCCGGTCGAAGATGAGTACGCTTCTTAAGTATATAAGGGCACGGCTGAAGTACCACCTGGACTGTAACTGCAATGGATTATTCCAAATGCGGACACCACCCTTCGCAAGGTTCACGCAGGCCGACTCAGGATCAGTCTGACACCTTCCGACCCGATGAACAGGGGATGACTTGACGGGTTGGAAAAGCGGGATACAGTGAATTCGCAAGAGATGGCTGATCCCGACAACGCCAAACCTGCCGAGAGGCAGGGACGGAAAGCCACGGGTCTCCGAGGCGAGAAGATGGCCGAGCTGCCGAAGGATGGATATCCTGAGAGGTGGTTCGGTCATTGTTTTTGGGAATTTTCCGGACGATACACCCGCTGCAGGCCGCGAAGATCGAAGGCCTGGAGATCTTCCACCCATCGATCAACCGTAGGAGGAGTCATCATGAGTAAATCGTTCACGTACATCCGGCTTTCTAAAGACGATGCCGCCTTGTTGCTGGTGGACCATCAGGCAGGCTTGATTTCGCTGGTTCAGGACTTTTCTCCTGGCGAGTTCAAGAACAACGTCCTGGCCCTGGCTGCCTGCGGCAAGTACTTCGAGCTGCCCACGATTCTGACCACCAGCTTCGAGAACGGCCCTAACGGACCACTGGTGCCGGAATTGAAGGAGATGTTCCCGAACTCGCCTTACATTGCGAGGCCCGGGAACATCAATGCCTGGGATAACGAGGATTTCGTCAGGGCGATCAAGCAGACCGGACGCAAGCAGCTCATCATCGCCGGTGTGGTGACGGAAGTCTGCGTGGCCTTCCCGGCACTTTCCGCGATTGAGGAAGGATACGAGGTTTACGTGATTACCGATGCCTCCGGAACCTTTAACGAGGTCACCCGTCACAGTGCCTGGTTGCGGATGCAGGCCGCGGGCGTGCAATTGATGAACTGGTTCGCCATGGCGTGTGAACTGCACCGGGACTGGCGCAACGACATCGAGGGTCTGGGCACGCTTTTTTCAAACCACATTCCAAACTACCGGAACCTCATGACGAGCTACTTCACCAGAAATCCGTAAAGCCCGCCGGGAGGACCTCAACAGGCCGGGGGCAAAGTTTTCGGAAGGTGTGCGCGAAAAATCACAGCTCTGGAGGCTTTCCGACCAGTTCGCTCGGGGGCGGTTGACTTTCCGCGAGAAGCTAAAGGAGAAACGTCATGTCAATAATGAGAGTCGTGCGTGGTTTTTTACCCTGATTCGGGTTTGGATCGAAGGCGCGGAAGGCGTCTCAGGAGCAATGAGATGTACGAGAAAAAACTGATGGCGGGCTGGGGCGACATGGACTTCAACGCACATATGAGGAACACGGCCTATCTGGACAAGTCCGGCGATGTACGCATGATATTTTTCTCGGAACATGGTTTTCCAATGAGCGAGTTCTCTCGACTGCGGCTAGGGCCGGTCATCCAAAAGGACGAGATCGAGTACTTCCGCGAAGTCAACCTTCTGGACGAACTCAAGATTACTCTCTCCATCGCCGGGCTTGCCGAAGATGGAAGCCGATGGATCATTCGGAACGAGTTTTTCCGTCCCGACGGTAAGCTTGCAGCCAGGGTGACCAGTGCAGGAGGTTGGCTCGACCTGTCGGCCAGGAAACTTGTCGCCGCGCCGGCGGGACTTCTCGAAGCTGTTAAAGCGCTGCCAAGGACCGATGATTTTCAACAGTTGCCTTCCAACGTCAGGGTGCTATAGGGACATTGCAGCCCTCAAGCAGGCATACGCGAGAGGATAGTATGAGAAAACTGGTTGTTCTGTCTTTCATAACCCTTGATGGAGTGATGCAGGCTCCCGGCGGGCCTGAAGAAGATCCCACTGGCGGGTTCGAGCACGGCGGGTGGGTTGCCGGTTACTTTGATGACTTCCTTGGAAAAGTGATGGACGGGCAAATGAACAAGCCCTTCGATTTACTGCTCGGCAGAAAGACGTATGAGATATTCGCGGCGTACTGGCCGTACAGGAAAACCGATGAAAATCTCATTGCAGCCGGATTTAACAAGGCGAAAAAATATGTGGCTTCAAAGACCCTGACAAGGCTCGACTGGAGCAATTCCAAGCTCATCAAGGGAGATGTCGCGACGGAAATTAAGAAACTGAGGGAACAGGACGGGCCGGAAATACAAGTTCATGGCAGCGGCAATCTCATTCAAACACTACTGAATCATGACCTGGTCGACGAGCTGCGGCTGAAAATATTTCCCATCACTCTCGGCAGGGGCAAGCGCCTGTTCGCCGAAGGCACGATTCCGGTCGGATTCAAATTGCTTGAAAGCGCGTTTTCACCAAGTGGAGTCATCGTTGCCACGTACGTCCGCTCAGGAGAAGTCAAGACCGGATCGTTCGCGCTTGAGGTCCCCACTGAGGCCGAGCTTGCTCGCCGCAAGCGGCTTGCCGCGGAAGATACTGATCAGCCAAAAGAGAAAACGCCTGGTTAAGGCATCTACCTGAAAAAGGAGAGGGTCACATGTCAGCCAGAAACAAAGAAATCGTGGAAAAGGTAAACGCCGCCTTTGCCCAAAACGACGTGGAAGGATTTCTGTCGTTCTGCGCGGACGACGTGAAGTGGACGATGGTCGGCGACAAGACCGTTACCGGAAAGAATGATATTCGCCAATGGCTGGCATCAATGGACTTTGAGCCGCCAAAGTTTACCGTCGACAACGTAATCGCCGAGGGTGACCTGGTTGCGTCCCACGGCGACATGACGATGAAGGACAAGGATGGAAAAACGGCGCCATACTCCTATTGCGACATCTACCGCTTCCGTGGCGACAGGATCGTCGAATTGAGATCTTTTGTCATGAGCACAGAGGGAAAGCAAATGACAAACTGAGATCGCCAATAAACAGGGGGAAGATATGGCAACAGAAGACTGCAAGACCAAGTAATAAAGCCCAGATCATGGAGATGATAAAGGTTCAGGCAATTGCCGTAATTGCAGGTCTATTGTTCTCGCTTGCAGCGGGCGCCGAGGATAAACAGACTCCCAAAGCAATGAAGAAAATCGAGCCGTTGCCGCGGGATCTGGAAATCCAGCTGGCGATGAGCGCGTTGCCGCCGCACCTCAGGGATAACGCAACAGTCTATGTACTAAACCTTGACAAGGGCTTCGAAGTTGCCCGCAAGGGTACGAATGGATTCCACGCCTTTGTTGCTCGAACCGGCGATGATGCGTTCAGGGGGTCCTGGCCCTTGACGGAATATAGAGACGATATTCTCTACCCGATTTCCTTTGACAACGCGGGCTCCAAGGCGCAGATGCGGATCTTCTTTGACGCAGCAGAGATGCAGGCCAAGGGTACTCCTCCCGGTGAACTGAAGAGAATCATGCAGGACCGTCACAAAGCAGGATACTACAAAGCGCCGGAACGAGCCGGCATCTCATACATGCTGTCTCCCATACTGAGAACGTACGACAACCCGGAAGAAAGCGACCGTGTCGTCATCATTAACTACCCGCACGTCATGTACTATGCCCCCAATGTATCCAAGGATGACATCGGCGGCGGGGAACTCGGCGGCATGTATCCTTTTATCATACTTCCCGGCCCCCATGGATACATGATCCAGCCTCTCGACCTGACGGAAAGGGCGGCAATTAACAAAGAGTACGAAGAGATGCTTGCAAGACTCTGCGAGATCAAAGAGGAGTGGTGTTTGCCGGAAGAGAAGGGTCAATAGCAGGCACGAGAGCTTTCCGGCAATTTTGTGCAGGTCGAATGGGGGAGGGGCATCGGCCGGAATTTCACAGGACCTGCCGATGCCGATGTGGTTCGTCATCGACGGGGAAAGGACTGCCGGGAATAAGGAGAGGAAATCATGGCTTCGGAATTGTCAATTCTAGGTTTTGCCGGCAGCCTTCGCCGGGGATCTTACAACAGGGCCATCTTGAAGGCGGCGCAGGAAATGGTTCCGTCCGGGGCGCAACTGGAGATTTTCGACCTTGAAGGGATCCCTCTCTTCAACCAGGACCTGGAGAATCAGCCGGCGGAGAAAGTCAGGGAGTTCAAGGCGGCCATTCGCGCCGCCGATGCCCTGCTGATCGTCACCCCCGAGTACAACTACTCAATGCCCGGGGTCTTGAAGAATGCCCTGGACTGCGCTTCCCGGCCTTACGGCGACAACGCCCTGGAGGGAAAACCCGTGGCGATCATGGGGGCCTCCATCGGCATGCTCGGCACAGCGAGGGCCCAGTACCACCTGCGCCAGAGCTGCGTCTTTCTGAATATGTACCCCTTGAACCGTCCGGAGGTGATGGTCCCCTTTGCTCAGGAGAAGATCGATGAGAAGGGCCGGCTGACCGACCCGAAGACGAGGGAGAAGATCGCGGAATTGGTCGAGGCGCTGATTGTGTGGGCGAGGCGTCTGAAATAGACGCGATGGAGGTCAAGCTACCGGCCCCGTTCACCCTGCTTCGGCCGGGCAAGCCGCTTCTCGATAAAGACCGGTGGCGCACCACGCTTCCCATTCCGAGCCGAAGCTCTCCTCCCCGAAAAGGGGATGAATTTATTTTTCCGATATCGTGAGGGAGGCCGGGTTGGGAAGATATTGGATTGATTGCCTGAATCGAAATCGATCAGAGCACTCCGGACTCCAACATCTTCCGGATGGTCGTCTTCAGCAGTGGAAGACGTCTGTCGATGGTTTGCCAGATAAGGGCGGGGTCGACGCCGAAGTAGAAATGGATCAACTTGTCCCGCATCCCGGCAACCTGCTTCCAGGGGATGTCGGGGTACCGTTCTCTAACCTCTTCAGGGATTTGCTTGACGGCCTCGCCGATGATTTCGAGTTTCCGGATCACAGCGCTGGCCGTCTTGTCATCAGCCCGGAATGTGTCGAAGTCCATCCCTGCCGTGAACGTCTCGATGCTCTCGATTGCGCGCAGGATGTCCTTCAGGTAGAGTGACCGGTCTCTCACAGGTAGCGCACCTCTTTGAGCACCCTTTCCCGGATTTCCTTCCGCAAAGCGGACTTCGGCACCACATCGACCTTATGATGGAGCCGCTCTTCGAGGAACTGGCTCAGTCCGATGAGATCGAGCAGATCGGCGCCTTCTCCCAGATCGACCAGGATATCGATGTCGCTTTCCTCCCGCTGCTCTCCCCGGACCACGGAACCGAAGACTCCGATTTCATGAACCTTGAAACGGGCTGTTAACTCTGATTTGGCTCGATGCAGGTCGTCCAAAATCCGATCGGCGCTCGACATGACAGATCCTTCCCGAATAGCTTACAATATCAGAAGGTTACCTTTAGTCACTCAGAATATCAATCTTTTTCAAGTAAGGGGGGCATAGGGTCCAAGTTTCCAAGTGCCCAGCTCGCTCTCGCCCCTTGGCCAAGTGTCCCGTGACGGCGGGAACCGTCGCAACAAAGGGACGGCTTGAATGGTCGTGAATTGGGAATAAAGTGAAACGGGCGCCTTGCCGGTTCCGACCGAGCCGAACCTGCGGAAAGGCAGGGACGGAAAGCGAGGGGAAGGGTGGTCAGCATGAAAACAACCCTGCTGGTGATGGTCGCGGCGGGACTGGTGATGGGATGCGCCGCCGCTGGGAGCAAGATCGATCATGCCGGCCCCGAAACGGCCGGGAGAGGAGAAACCGAGATGGAGACGATTTTGTCCTCCCGGACCTTGAGTGTAACCATCCGATGTGATCCCGGCAAAGTGTATGAATTTGTAACAAACCCCGAGAATCTGCCGAAGTGGGCGCAGGGACTGGGCGGGTCGGTAAGAAAACAAGGCCCCGATTGGATGGTCGACACGCCGCAAGGGCCGATGAAAATCCGGTTCGCCGACAGGAACAGTTTCGGGGTGATGGACCATTACGTGACCACGCCATCCGGGGACGAGGTCCATGTCCCCATGCGCATTCTCGCCAACGGTTCCGGCAGCGAGGTCATCTTCACCCTGTTCCGGCTCCCCGACATGTCGGATGAGAAGTACGCCGAGGATATGTGGCTGGTCGAGCGCGATCTAAGGGCGCTGAAGGACCTGCTGGAAAAATGACCGCCTCCAGCTCGGCCACCTCGGTCCCGGTCACCTGACAGCGACCTTTGCCGGATTCCGGCCTTACCCTTCGGCTCCGACTCACCGAATGCCCCGCGCCGGGTTTACAGGGGGACCTGCTCATAGGGCCTTGACCTTCGCGCCCATTCGCTCTGGGGGTACCTGGCCGACAGCGTCTCGAAGATTCGGCGCAGCGCCTTGGCGTCATGGGTCTTCCAGTAGCCGGCTACGCCATGCAGGAAAACCGCCTCGGGGGCCGCTCCCGCCTCCGAATGCCGGTCGACGACTGCCTGGAAATGGTTTCCCGCCTCAGCATACCGGTCCCGGTCGAAGGCGATCTTCCCCAGGCCCAGTTCCAGGTGGGCGAGAAAGTCGTCATCGGGGACATACCCCACTACCCGGTGGTGCTCCTCCCCCCCAGCGTCGAGAACCAGCAGGGTGGGGGTCCATTTGACGGCGAACCGCTTCATGAGGTCGGTCCGCTTGTCCCAGAAACACTCGCTCTTCACTGGGATGAACCGCTCTTCGATGTATTTTTTCACTTCCTGGCTCGAATACGGACCCGTATTCATGGCGATGCAGCCCAGTCACCCCTCGAACCAGAAATCGTGATAGATCGGCTTTTTCGCCGCCTTCGCCCGCGCCAGCGCGACGCTGAAGTCCCTTTCCCACTTGATCTCCGCCATGGCTCGTCTCCTTTCGCGCGGTTGAGAAAATGATCGCAGCTCCGCCGTCGGCTCCGTGCGGACTGTCTGCCAGCAATCTATCACCTGACGGCGGTCTTGCAACCGGCAGTGACTAGAGGATTGTGGAGAGTACCGCTGCACGGTCTGCTTGTTTTCGCTCACTGTTCTTATCCTTCCTGGAGAGTGCGAGAGACTCCAGCCTAGAACAGTGCCGGATTCACCACCAGAAGCAGGTCATCCTGCGCTGCGGGCATGGTCCTGCCATCTCGATTGCTGGTAAGGATATAGAGAAGCCCGCGCGGGCCGGCTGCCACGGTCCGCAGTCTGCCGAAGGCCCCTTCGAGACGGGCGGTCAGGACGGGGTTCTCCGCATCGAGATTGAACCGGTAGAGCGCTCTCCCCCGCAGACCCGCAATGAACATCGAATCACCGAGGATATCGGCCCCGGAAGGCGCCCACGTGTCGGAGCCGCTGTGCAGCACGGGTGATTCCATGCCCGGCGCTCGCTCATCGCCTTTAATGGCCGGCCAGCCGTAATTTTTTCCAGGTTCGATCCGGTTGATTTCGTCATGTCCCCTCGGCCCGTGCTCGGTAGCCCAGAGATTGCCGCCCTTGTCCCAGGCAAGCCCCTGCGGATTGCGGTGACCGGAGGAATAAACCGGGGAGCCGGCAAAAGGGTTGTCGGCGGGGATGGAACCATCATCGCGCAGCCGCAAGATCTTTCCCGCCAGTGAAGAGCGGTCCTGGGCGGCCTCGGGAGTTCCCGCATCGCCGGTAGTGACGTACAGCATGGCGTCGGGTCCGAATCTGACCCGTCCGCCATTGTGGATTTGCGCTCCGGGGATGCCTTCGATGATGGTCCGCGCCCCGGACAAGGCATGATTCTCCAATGTATAGGCGACCACCCTGTTGGCGAGGCCCTGCCCGCTCTCATAGGTGTAGTAGAGGTAAACCAGGCGGTTGTTCCCGAAATCGGGATGAACCGCCAAGCCGAGAAGTCCTCCTTCTCCCTGATGCCGGACTTCCTCCACCACCAGAACCGGTTCCGTCGCCAGGCCAGTCTGCGGATGCAGGAGCCTGACCCGTCCCGGCCTCTCGGTGACCAGGATCCGCCCATCCGGCAGAAAGTCGAGACTCCACGGAATCTCGAGATTGGCGGCGAGCACGCCATGACCCTCGTCGAGAGTCTTCTCCGACAGAACCTCCGGCGCCATTAACGACAGACATCTTTCCCTCTGGCCCATGAAGTCGTACCAGAAGAAAGCCAAACCGGCAGAGACGAGAACGATAAGGACTGCTGCAATCCTCTTGCCTGCGGACATGGTGTACCTCCCATTCCACAGTCTATCAGTTTCCTTTGGCCGTAGTCGCCCTGGTTGGGAGAAGTGCATGGCACAGCCTCTGACTTACCCTTTACCCAGGAGAATCATCTAAACTGAGGGTAAAGGGATTGGTGATGAAACGTCTCGCTGTGGTCTCGGTTCTGGTTTCGGGCTTGCTCCTTGGCGCCGGCAATGCTTCGGCAATGCGGTGCGGCAGCCAGCTTGTGCTCATCGGCGACCGGCACCACGATGTCCTGAGCAAATGCGGCGAGCCCGATGAAAGAGAAGAGCGTCCTGAGAAGCGCTATTTCCGCGTCTTCCGAGAGGGAGGGTTTTTCGAAGTGCTTCAGGAAGTCACTGTCGAGGAATGGACCTATAATCTCGGCCCGAATATGTTCGTCAGGATTCTGCGATTCGAAAACGGTCGTTTGGTGGAGATCGAAACGGGAGAATACGGATACTGAACTCCCCGGGACGGAAGCTCAGTCCTCGCTGGTGGCTTGGCGGAGCCTGACTGCCGACGTGGGATTCACCGCAAAAGCCCGGCCCGGTCTTTATTGACATCCGCCCGCCGGGTGCTACTGTCAGGGAAAAAAGGAGGCGGCTATGACCGGCAGACCCGAACTGATCAGCTTCAAGCTCTGACCCTACGTCCAGAGGGCGGTCGTCCTGCTGAACGAAAAAGGGGTCGAGCACGACGTCACCTACATCGACCTGAAAAACAAGCCCGACTGGTTCCTGCGTCTCTCGCCCCTGGGCAAGGTGCCCGTCCTCAAGGTGGGGGAGGCGGTCCTGTTCGAATCGGCCGTCATCTGCGAATATCTCGATGAGGTCCATCCCCCCACCCTGCATCCCCCGGATCCCCTGCGTAAGGCAGTCAACCGGGGATGGATGGAATTCTCCTCCGAGCTTTTCGTGGATCTGTACCGCCTTTACACGGCCGGGGAGGAGGCGGAGTCCGAAGAGAGCCGCCGGGAGGCCCGGCAGAAGCTGGAACGCCTGGAGAAACAGCTCGGAGAGGGTCCGTTCTTCAACGGTCCGCGGTTCTCCCTGATGGATGCCGCCATCGCCCCGGCATTCATGCGGATCGCCCTGATGGAGGAGTTCCGGCCCCTCGGGCTCCTCGACCGCCTGCCGAAGGTGCAGCGCTGGAGCGAAGCCCTCCTCGGACGGGATTCGGTCCGCACCTCGGTCGTCCCCGAGTTTCCGCAGCTCTTCCGGGAGTACCTCGCCACCGGCGGCGGCTACCTGGCGCGCGGAGCGGGGGGGAGCTGAGTTCTTTTCAGAGGAGGGGCGATAATCGAAGGTGGTGAAGGTTCTTAGGATTTTAAGGCAGGAGAATATCCATGATAAAAACAATCCCGGAAGGATATCACAGTATCACACCCTATTTCACATTCCAGGACGCCCGAAAGGCCATCGATTTCTACAAGCGGGCCTTCGGCGCGCAGGAGCGGTATGTCATGCCGGGGCCCGACGGCAAGGGGGTGATGCACGCCGAGATCCTGATCGGCGACTCGGTCGTCATGATGGGCGAGGAGCATCCGGAGCAGGCCTGCAGAAGCGCGGAAACCATCGGAGGCTCCCCGGTCAGCTTCTACCTTTATCTTGAGAACGTCGACGAGGCTTTTCGCGTCGCCGTCGCCGCAGGGGCCGAGGCCCGGATGCCCGTCCAGGAGATGTTTTGGGGGGACCGGGTCGGAACCGTGCAGGACCCCTTCGGTTACAGCTGGAGTCTGGCCACCCACACCAGGGATCTGACGCCGGAGGAGATCCGGCAGGGCGCGCAAGCCTTTTCCGCCCAGATGAAGGAATAACCTCGCCCCGGAGCTCAAGGATCAGGCGATCGGTTGCTGACCCAGCCGTGAGAGGAGCTCATTGATCGCCTCGCGCGCCCTCTTGCGCGGGAGCGCGGCGGTCAGCCCCCCGGACTCGATGGCCGTTTCCGGCTTTTGCCCGGCGAGAACGCTCAGGATCAGAAAGAAGTCCGCCTTTACCCAGGCCTCCAGGACGACCCTGCCCCCTTCGTGCCGGATCTCCAGAAAGGCCGGAGCCATGAGGAGCCCCCCTCCTTTCCGATAGAGCCGCCTGATCGACGATTTGTCCAGCTCGACGAAGCCGGTCTGCGCGGCCCAGCTCTCGATAAGGGGCCAGACGTCCCCTGTATAGGAGAAATCACGTACGGTGCGGCGGTTCAGTGCCATGGACGTTCCTCGTTCGGGAGAAGGGGAAGGCGGTTATTTTACGGCTTTGAGTCCGAACATCCCCTGGAGGGCCGCCGGGAGATCCGCCGGCAGGACCACCGTTTTGGCATTGGTGGAGACGCCCAGCTCCTGCAGGGCGGCGATATATTTTTCCCCCAGCAGGTACAGGGCCGGCAGCTGTTCGGAGCCGATCCCCTGCTGCACCAGCGACAGGGCATCCTTGGTGGCGTTTGCAAGCACGATGCGGGCTTCGGCCTGGCGCCGGGAGGCTTCCAGGTCCCCTTCCGCAGCCAGAATAGACGCCTGTTTTTTCCCCTCGGCGGTCAGGATGGCGGCCTGCTTCTCTCCTTCGGCTTCGGTTATGGCCGCCCGGCGGATCCGCTCCGCCGCCGCCTGCCGCTCCATGGAAGCCTGCATGGTCGAGGAAGGCTTGATGTCCTGGATTTCGATACTTTTGACGGTCAAACCCCAGTCCTCAAGATCGGTCGCGATCGCCTGGATCAGCTTGACCTTGATCTGCTCCCGCGAGCTGAGAGCGTCGTCGAGGTCCATCTGCCCGACGATGGCGCGAAGATTGGTCATCACCAGATTGCGGGTGGCATGCTCGTAGTGGTCGATCCCGAAAATGGCCTTATGGGGGGTATGAATGTTGACGAAGGCGATGGCGTTGGTGATGATCACCGCATTGTCCCTGGTGATGACCTCCTGGCTGGGGATGTCCAGGGAGATGTCCTTTCGGGTTACCTTGGCGGCAATGGTATCGATGTACGGAATGATGATGTTCAGACCCGGCTTCAGTGTCACCTGATATTTTCCGAGTCGCATGATGACATATTCATACCCTTGCGGAACGATCTTGATTCCGGCGAAGATCGTGACGATGACCAGAACTAAAATGGCGCCAATGATGATAAGAGCGATATTCATTCTTTTTCCCCTCGGTTTGGGTTGACAGTGTTCATCTGATTTTTTCGACCTTGAGAATCCGATGCGGTGCGCTGCCGGCTCCGTCCTCCCCTTCCACGGTCAGGACGGCTATGACCCTGAGTCGTTCCCCCGTGTTGATCGGTTCGCCGGATGTGTATTCCCACGATTCATGCCCCATGACCGGAACGGAAAACACCACCTGTCCGACCTCCCCGGGCGTCAGTGCCCGGGTGGCGGCAATTCCGGTCTGGCCGATGGCGAGTTGTTCGCCTGTCGCCGCCGGCACGTCCCTTTTTCCGGGACGGAAGTAGCGAAACCACAGGAAGGTGAAACCGATGCTCGAAGCGGAAAAGACGAGCAGTTGCCATGCGATGGAAAAATTAGGAAGCGCGGCCACCAGCAGTCCGGTCAGGATGGCTCCGAGGCCGAACCAGAAGATGGTGAAGGAGGGGACCGCCAGTTCCAGAATCACCAGGACGATTCCCAGTAAAATCCAATGCCACCAGAGAAGATTTTCCATGATCCCGCCTTTCTGGACACCGCCGATTTCACACAGCCTGCATCGACTTCGTCTCCCGGCATAGTTCCACAAACAGATCCATTAATCCATCCTATTTTGCTGCAGGCAACGAGCTCTGACGATCCGGAAGGAGCCAGGAACGTCGGCGGTCCTCCATGGGACGAGTCTCTCGGCAAACTTGTCGAAGCGTTCCACGCACGGCGGCGTTGAACAATATTTAGGCATTTGTGGCGTTCCTTCCTGCTCTCCCGGGGTCCCGGTTGAATCTCCTGGCAGTTCTTTCCTTGCCATGCTATAAAAAGAGGCGAAATCACGATTCAAGCCCCCTCCCTGCTGAACCCGGCTACAGAAGGAGTCTCAATGGAGAACGTCACCCGGATCACGACCGGCTATGCCGGCCTGGATAATATCCTCGACGGCCTGCGCATCGGCGACAATGTCGTCTGGAAAGTCGATTCGATCGAGGACTACCGCTATTTTATCGGACCCTTCGTCGACCACGCCTTGAAGGAAGGCAAGAGGGTCATCTACATCCGATTCGGAGACCACGAACCGCTGATCGGCGAATCGCCCCGCGTCACCTTGTACCAGCTCGACGCCCGTCGCGGCTTCGAGTCCTTCGCCGCCCGCATCCACACCATCCTCACAGAGGAGGGGCACAACGCCTTCTATGTCTTTGACTGCCTCTCCGACCTGCTCTCCGCCTGGGCCACCGACTTCATGGTGGGCAACTTTTTCCGGGTGACCTGCCCCTATCTCTACGAACTCGACACGGTGGCGTACTTCGCCCTGTTCCGCGACCGCCACTCCTTTCAGACCATCGAGCGCATCCGCGACACCACCCAGGTGCTGATCGATGTCTACAACCAGGACAACAGCTTTCACATCCACCCTCTCAAGGTGTGGAAACGCCGATCGCCGACGATGTTCCTGCCCCACCGCAAGGAGGGCGAGCAGTTCATCCCCCTGGCCAACAGTTATGAAGCCACCGAGCTTTTGAGCACCATCGCCAGGAGCAGGACGGGCAGCACCCACCGCCAGCTCGACCACTGGCACCGCCTCTTTCTCCAGGCCGAGACCCTGACAGCTGCTCCTTCGGCCGAAGAGGAAGCCGAGATGGTGAACCACATCTGCCGGCACATGATCGGCCGCGAAGAGCGTATCCTCGCCCTGGCCAGGAAGCACCTCTCCCTGCAGGATCTGCTCAATATCAAGTCGCGCCTCATCGGCACCGGATTCATCGGCGGCAAGGCGGTGGGCATGCTGCTGGCCCACAACATCCTGCTCGACGATCCTCTCTACCACTGGCAGGAACATCTGGAAACCCACGACTCCTTCTTCGTCGGCTCCAACGTCTATTACTCCTACATCGTTCACAACGGCTGGTGGAAGCCCTTCATGCAGCAGAAGACCCGGGAGGGCTACTTCAGCGCGGCCGCCGAACTGCGGGAGCAGATGTTGCGCGGCACCTTTCCGGAGACGATCCGCGAGGGTTTCCACAAGATGCTCGAGTACTACGGCCAATATCCGATCATCGTCCGCTCCAGCTCCCTGCTCGAGGACGGCTTCGGAAACGCCTTCGCCGGCAAATACGACAGCTTCTTCTGCGTCAACCAGGGCTCGCCCGAGGAGCGTCTCGGACAATTCGAGGAGGCGGTGCGCAAGATTTTCGCCAGCACCATGAGCGAGGAGGCCCTCGCCTACCGTCTTCAGCGCGGTCTCGACCAGCAGGACGAGCAGATGGCCCTGCTCATCCAGAGGGTTTCCGGAGCCTACCACAAACACTGCTACTTCCCCGATCTGGCCGGCGTCGGAGTCTCCTACAATACCTTCGTCTGGGACAAAGGGATGGATCCCAGGGCCGGAATGCTGCGGCTTGTCCTCGGCCTCGGCACCAGGGCGGTGGACCGGGTCGAGGGCGACTACCCGTGCATTGTGGCTCTCGATGCGCCCCTGAAAAAGCCGCATAAGGGGTTTGAGGACGCCCGCAAATTCTCCCAGCGCGACGTCGACCTGCTCAACATTGACGACAACGTACTGCAGACCGTGTCGCTGCTGGATCTGACCCGGGAGGTGTCCGACATCCCCTGGCACAGGTACGCCGTCAAGGACCATGAAACCACCCGTCTTCTCAAATCACGGGGGGGGAAGGGGGATGTGTGGCTGCTGACGTTCGACAACCTCCTCGCCGATATTTCCTTTACCGGGCTCATGCGGAAGATGCTGAAAACGCTTGAGGAAGCCTACCAATATCCGGTCGACGTGGAATTCACGATCAACTTCACCGCCGAAGGAACAGCCAAAATCGATGTCGTTCAATGCCGCCCGCTCCAGACCAAGGGCCTGGAGGGTCAGGAGGCTCAGGTCGACATCCCCGAATCTGTTCCTGAAGCGGCCACGGTCTTTCGTTCCGAAGGCAATTTCATGGGCGGCAACATCTCCCAGGCGATCAAGTGGATCATCTGGATCGAACCGGCTGAATACCTCCGGCTGCCCCTGGCTCATAAATATGAGGTGGCCCGTCTGGTGGGCCGCCTCAACAAGCGCATCGCCGACAGAACTGAAAACCACACCATCCTTCTGGGCCCGGGACGCTGGGGGACATCGACTCCGATGCTGGGGGTGCCGACCACCTTCGCCGAGATCAACAATTTCACCGCCATCGCCGAGGTCGCCTTCACCAGCGGCGACCTGATGCCGGAGCTCTCCTTCGGCTCCCATTTCTTCCAGGACCTGGTCGAAACTGACATCTTCTATGTGGCCCTGTTCCCCGAAAACAGGAACTGCTTCTTCAACGAAGCCTGGATGCACTCCCAGCGCAACGCCCTCGAAGGCCTGCTGCCGGCGAGCAGTCGTTACAAGAATGTGGTCAAGGTCTACCGGGCGCCGGATACCGGCATGCGGCTGACAGCGGATGTGGTGAGACAGAAGGTGATCTGTTTCATGGAGGAGGGGTAGAAAGGCCGAAGCTGTAAAATTTCCATTAGGATGCAAAAAGGCCCGGCAATTGCCGGGCCTTTTTATCACTCGCGAAAGCCGGCGATCAGATCACGCCCATCGCCACCATGGCCTTGGCCACCCGGATAAATCCGGCGATGTTGGCGCCGTTCACGTAATTGCCGGGGGTGCCGTACTCCTCTGCGGTCTCATAGCAGAGCTCGTGGATATTCTTCATGATCTGCTGGAGACGCTGCTCGGTGTACTCGAAGGTCCAGGAGTCGCGACAGGCGTTCTGCTGCATCTCCAGGGCGCTGGTGGCGACGCCCCCAGCGTTGGCGGCCTTGCCGGGGCCGTACGCGATGCCTGCATCGAGGAAGACCTTGATCCCTTCCGGGGTCGTCGGCATGTTGGCCCCCTCGCCGACGGCGATGCAGCCGTTCTTCACCAGCTTGGCGGCATCCTTGCCGTTGATTTCGTTCTGGGTGGCCGAGGGCATGGCGACCTGGCAGGGAATGTCCCAGATGTTGCCGCTCTCGATATACTTGGCATCCTTGTGGTAATTTGAGTAGTCCTTGATCCGGCGGCGCTCCACTTCCTTGAGCCGCTGCATCAGTTCGAGATCGAGGCCCTGCTCATGATAGATGACGCCGTTGGAGTCGGAGCAGGCCACCACCTTGCCGCCGAGCTGATGGATCTTCTCGATGGTGTAGATGGCCACGTTGCCGGAGCCGGAGACGGTGCAGACTTTCCCGCCGAAGGTGTCCTTGCGGGCCTTCAGCATCTCGTCGACGAAGAAGGTGGCGCCGTAACCCGTCGCCTCGGTGCGCGCCAGGGAACCTCCCCAATCGAGGCCCTTGCCCGTCAGCACTCCCGCCTCCCAGCGGTTGGTGATGCGCTTGTACTGGCCGAACATGAACCCGATCTCCCGACCGCCGACCCCGATGTCTCCGGCCGGAACGTCGGTGTGCTCACCGATATGGCGATAGAGTTCGGTCATGAAGCTCTGGCAGAAGCGCATGATCTCGTCATCCGACTTCCCCTTGGGATCGAAGTCGGAGCCCCCCTTGCCGCCGCCGATGGGGAGGCCCGTCAGGGCGTTCTTGAAGATCTGCTCGAAACCCAGGAATTTGATGATCCCCAGGTAGACGGAGGGGTGAAAGCGCAGGCCGCCCTTGTAAGGCCCGAGGGAGCTGTTGAACTCGACCCGAAAGCCGCGGTTGATCTGGACCTGCCCCTTGTCGTCCTGCCAGGGCACCCGGAAGATGATCTGCCGCTCGGGTTCGCAGATGCGCTCGATGATCTTGTGGTGGCAGAACTCGGGGTGTTTCACCAGAACGGGGCCGAGGGACTCGAGCACTTCCCTGACCGCCTGGTGGAATTCCGTTTCGCCCGGATTGCGGGCGAGGACCTCTTGAAAAATGGGTTCGACCTTCTCGTCAATAGCGGGTGACATGAT
The DNA here is from genome assembly GCF_000472285.1 of Desulfuromonas sp. TF. Classification (NCBI taxonomy): domain Bacteria; kingdom Pseudomonadati; phylum Thermodesulfobacteriota; class Desulfuromonadia; order Desulfuromonadales; family Desulfuromonadaceae; genus Desulfuromonas; species Desulfuromonas sp. TF. The sequence continues at coordinate 23,067 of NZ_KI421412.1, read as the reverse complement.
ACTCCTCCTTCTAAGCCAAAAGGGGTAGTGCACAAAATTTATGCCTTAAGGCCCGTGTGCACCATCGGATAACTCAAAGCCAATCCAGATCCCTTCACTCTCCATGCCAAAATGTCCATCATTTCATCATCGACCGCTTAACATATCGACATGATGTTAAAAATTTAGGCAATGGTTATGAATTTTGGTTGGTAAATATTAATAGTGTGATCTGGATTGAGTTGTCAGGAACTCAAAAATTACTTCTCTGTGTTTCCGGACTACTCTGGGGGATGCCGAGAGCCGCTTAAATAGGTTATGCGAATCGGAGGGGAACATCCTTGCAAAACGCACCGCTCTTGCTACGGTGGAAAGGACTCGATCTCCTAGTTACTGCTTCCATGGATAGTCGCAGGATCATCCGTCCCCAGGAGCCGGAAGATGAAAAGAATTGTGACCTTGACATTGAATCCCGCCATCGATCTGGCTGCCGATGCCGAGCAGGTGAAACCGATCCGCAAGATCAGATGCGAGAAGCTCAAGATGGACCCGGGTGGCGGAGGCATCAACGTGGCAAGGGTCATCGGCGAGTTGGGGGGGTGTGCAACGGCTGTCTACACAGAAGGAGGAAGCCTGGGGAAATTACTGCTGGACCTTCTGGACCGGGAAAGAATTGACGCTGTGCCGGTGGAAATCGCGAATCCTACCCGGGAGAGCTTTACTGTAAATGAAACCTCCTCGGGACGGCAGTTCCGCTTCGTTCTGACCGGCCCCGAACTGCAGGAAGCAGAATGGCGAAGATGCCTGAAGGTGCTGGAAGCTCTTGAGCCTTTTCCGGATTTCCTGGTGGCCAGCGGCAGCCTGCCCCCGGGAGTTCCCGACGACATCTATGCCCGGATGGCACGGATGCTCGAAGCCAGGGGCGGGCGCCTCCTATTGGACACCTCGGGCGAGGCGCTCGGTGCGGCTCTGGAGGAACGAGTTTATTTGATAAAGCCGAACCTGCGTGAATTGCGGGAGCTGACCGGCCGCGGAATAGAGAGCGAGCAGGAGCAGGAAGAGGCTTGCCGGGAGCTGGTGCTGCGGCGAAACGCTGAAATGGTGGCGCTGACTCTGGGCGACAAGGGGGCCCTGCTGGTCACCAGGGAGAGGACCCGCCGGGCGGCCATTCCGAAGGTCGAGGTGGTCAGCCCCGTAGGCGCCGGAGACAGCTTCATGGGAGCCATGGCATTGGCCCTGGCCCGCGAGAAGTCCGCCGAAGAGGCGTTCGTCTATGGAGTGGCGGCGGGAACGGCCGCGGTGATGACGCCCGGAACCGAACTTTGCCGGAAGGATGATGTCGAACGGCTTTTCAAGAGGCTGGCCGGACAGGGGTAGGGCTCACCGCGGATCTGAACTTCACCGCCTGTCCCACCGCAAGAGGCACGAGGCTCGCTGTCAGGATCAGCAGCCATTCGCGACCATCGGGGGGCGTCAGCCCGAGCACTCCGGCGAGGATCGGCAGGTAGACGGCCCCCAGCAGCATGGCGAGGCCAAGGGCGAGGGCGCCCCAGACGTAGGGGTTCGTGGTGATTTCGTTACGCAGCAGGGCGGTTCCGGGATCGCGCATGTTGAAGACGTGCCACAGCCGGGCGAGGACGAGGGAGGTGAAGGAGACCGTAACCGCGCGCTCGGCGGAAAGCTCGAAGAGGTAGAGGGCGACGGCGAAAGCCCCCAGAACGGCGGCGGCGAAGACCAGCGAATAGCCTCCGATCCCCAGCCAGTGAGATCGGGTGAGGACCGGCTCCTTCGGGTCGCGCGGCGGGCGCTCCATGATGCCGGAGGTCGCTTCTCCCATCCCCAGGGCCAGTGCGGGAAAGACGTCGCCGATGAGATTGATGTAGAGGATCTGAAGGGGAAGGAGGGGTAGGGGAGCGCCGGCCACCGTCGCCAGGGTGATGATGAGCACCTCGCTGACGTTTCCCGAGATGAGATAGAAGATAAATTTTCGGATGTTGTTGAAAATGGCCCGGCCGTAGCGGACGGCGGCGACAATGGTGGAGAATCGGTCGTCCTTCAGCACCATGTCGGCCGCTTCCTTGGCCACTTGGGTCCCCCGTTGTCCCATCGCTATACCGATATCGGCTTTCTTCAACGCCGGGGCGTCATTCACCCCGTCTCCTGTCATGGCGACGATCTCTCCGTTTTCCTGGTGCAGGGCAATGAGGGAGAGTTTCTGCTCGGGGGTGACCCGGGCGAAGATGGAGGCGCCCAGTATCTTTTCCCGCTCCCCGGCGGAGAGCTCCTCCGGCTTCCGCAGGCTCTCCCCTCTCAGGGTCTGGGACTCCTCCGATTCCAGGGCGATGGCCGCGGCGATCCCCAGGGCGGTAGCGGGCTGGTCGCCGGTGACCATGATCACCCGGATCCCCGCCTTGCCGCATTCTTCGAGGGCCCCCTGCACGTCCTTGCGGGGAGGGTCGAGAAGACCTGCAAACCCGAGGAGGGTAAGGTCCCGATAGGGTTCTTCGTCTTCACTCGCCGCCTCCTTCCGGGCCAGGGCGAGGAGGCGCAGTCCCCCTTCGGCCAGATCCCGGTTGCGCTCCAGCCATTCGCTTCGATCCTCTTCTCCGAACTCCTTTTCTCCGCCCTCCGCGGCCACCCGCGAGCAGACCTTCAGAACCGCCTCCGGCGCCCCTTTGACGGCGACGAGAAATTGACCCTCATGTTCGTGGACGGTGGCCATCATCTTGGTTTCGGTGCTGAACGCCTCTTCCCGGATCTCGGGATTTTCGTTCAGCAGGCGCTGCCTTTCGATCCCGGCGGCCCGCCCCGCGCGCAGGAGGGCCGTCTCCATCGGGTCTCCGATCTCGCCCTCTTCATCCAGCGACGCATTGTTGCAGAGGACCCCCACCTCCAGCGCCTGCCGAAGGTGCTCGTTTTCCGAAGGATCGACCTTTTCCCCGTCCAGAAGGAATTCCTCTTCCTTCAATTCGATGTTCCCCTCCGGCAGAGCGATCTGCCGCACCGTCATGCGATTCTCCGTCAAGGTGCCGGTTTTGTCCGTGAAGATGATCGTCGTCGCCCCCAATGTCTCCACCGCGGAGAGGCGATTCATCAAGGCGTTGCGCCTAGCCATGCGCCACATGCCGCGCGCCAGGGCGATGGTCGCCACCACCGGCAGTCCTTCCGGGACGGCTGCGATGGCCATGGCGATGGCCGTCTTGAGAACCAGCGCCATGTCCCTGCCTCCGATAAGCCCGGCCGCGGCGACGATGACGCCCATGACGAAGGTCAGCGCGATCAGACGGTACCCCAAGCGCTCCAGCCGCCGCTCCAGGGGGGTCGCCTCCTCTTCGGCCCCCTGGGTCAGATCGGCGACATTCCCCAACTCCGTCTTCATGGCGGTGGCGGTGACGATTCCGGACCCGGAACCGGTGGTGACGGCCGTCCCCCGGAAAAGCATGTTCGACCGCTCGGCCAGAGGGATGTCGCCCTCCAGGGGCTCGGTTCCTTTGTTTGCCGGGACGGACTCTCCCGTGAGGGCCGATTCATCCGCCTGGAGGTTGTTCGATTCCAGCAGGCGCAGGTCGGCCGGGACGAGGTCGCCCGCGTCGATCAGGATGATATCCCCGGGAACGAGATCGTCGGCGGAGATTTCGGCACTCCGGCCGTCTCTCCGGGCGCGGGCTCTGGTCTCTCCCAGTTTGTGCAGCGCTTCCATCGAGCGGGTCGCCTTCAGTTCGGTGAAGAATCCGATGGCACCGTTGATCACCAGGGCCACGGCCACGGCGACCCCCTCCAGCCATTCTCCGAAGAGAAAGGCTGCAATGGACGCGACCCCGAGCAGAATAATGATCAGGTCCTTGAATTGTTCGGCAAGAATCTTCCAGGCGCCGACCCTTTTTTTCTGCCGCAGCCGGTTGGAGCCGAAGGAGTCAAGCCTCTGCCGCACCTGATCCGGACTCAACCCCCGTTCGGGTTCCACCCCGAAATGGGCGGCGATCTCCTCGGCGGACAGGGACCAGGGGGATGACGGAAGTTCCGAGTGGTTTTTGCGGGCTTCCTGCATGGGGATATCTACCTTGTGATTGCGCTGCCGAAAGCATCCGAGCATCTTTCGTGCACCGAGAGGCATACCCCCTCAATCCATATCAGATCGCCCGGAGGTTGCAAGGGACTCTCTTTATAGTGATTCGGTGGGCCGATACTAAAAAAGCAGGAGAGGACATGGCGTCCTCTCCTGCTTGATTGCAGAGAGGGAACAGGCGCAAGGCCTGTTCCCTATTGTAAAAGGGGAACTCAGTTGACTCGTTTCACGAAGCCCTGGGCGCCTTCGCGGCCGACGACCAGGGGCTGGGCGTCATTGTTGAGGCCATAGGCCTGACCGGAATTCTCGGACAGGGTGACCGGGGTTGCGCCGTCCCATACCGTGGCGAGGCTGGCGGCGCCGCTCCAGCCGGCGATGCGGCCGTTTTCGTTGATCGCCACCGCGCTGCCGGCGGTGGCCAGCGAAGCGGGGGCCGAGGCGACTCCCAGGTCGCTGATCGTCCAGGAAACGGGAGAGAGGCCGGCGTCGGACTCCCCGACGACCTGACGGGCACCGTTGACGGCAAAGGCGATATGGTCAATACCCAGGCTGCTGGCGGCAAAGGTGGTGCCTCCATTGACCGAGCGCCACAGGGCCGCGTGGAGATCGCCGTTTCCGGCTTCGGCTTCCCCGACGACCAGGATTTCCGTATCGCCCACGCGGGCGACTCCGCTGGCGGAGCTAAAGGGACTCAGGTCCGAGCCGCTGGCAAAGGCCGCAAAGGGAAGAACCGTGGGAGCAGCGGTGAAAACCCCAGGGGTATCCGCGATCCAGAGGACTCCGCGGGTGCGCGAGCTGGCATCCTGTGCTTCACCGACGATCAGGGTGCCGTCGGCGCTGATGGCTAGAGCCTTGCTGTTGCCGGCGGCGGTGAGAGCGGGGAGTTGAACCGGAGTCGCTCCGGCAGGCCAGATGACGGCCACGAGTTGCGTCCCCTTGGCGGACTGCCCCACGGCGTTTCCGTTCTCGTCGATGGCGAAGGCCGCGCTGAAGGTGTTGCCGTCGATGGGGTTCAGGGCCGCGGGAGCGATCGCTGCGTCGCCGGCGGCGTCCACGGTCCACAGGGCGGCGGTGAAGGGGGCACCCGCCGTGACTTCGGCGAAGCCGATGACCTGGTTAAGGTCGTTGATGTCGAGGGCGCTGGTGAAGTTGGCCGTTACGGGATTGCCCGCGTTGTCGGCCACTTCACCGGTGCTTACCCCGGTTCCCCCGGCATCCAGGGCGCCTGCGACGCCACCACCACCGCCTCCTGCGGGAGGTGCGGAGGAGCTGCTGCCTCCCCCTCCGCAACCGGCGAGCAACAGGGTTGCAAGGAATAATACGCTCAGGTTCTTAATAAATGAGTTCATCAATACCTCCTTGATCAGCGCACGTCGAGCGGTTGGGTAACCGTCGTCGCGTCGGGAGAGTCGGAAACAAGAGTCACCTCGGTGATGTTGGTCGTCGACGTGCCGCGGAAGCTCCAGCGACCTCTGTCGTCCACCAGGGCCGTGCCGATGAGCGCTCCTTCAGCCGTTCCGGCGTGGATGGTCAGGGTGCTTCCCGGAACGTTGCTGGTCCCCCGCAGGTTGATGCTGAGATTGCGGGTCCGGAACTGCGACCGGTTGACGGTGATGGTTTCCACCGGGACAACCGTGATGGTCACGATGGCGTTGTTCGAGGTCAGCCCGGTGCTGTCGACGATGTTGTAGCCGAAGGTGTCGACTCCGCCAGAGGCGGCAAACGCTGCGCTGGGGGTGTAGGTCACGGTGCCGGCAGCATCATTGGCGACGGCCGTGCCGTTCTCTGGGCCGAAGGTCTCGCCGGCGGGGAGCACGGTGATGTCAACGAGAGCCCCCTCGGCGAAGGTATCGTTTGCCGTGACGTTAACCGTTGCCGAAGTGGCTGTGGCGATACTCAGCGTTGCCGCGTCGTTGACCGCCACCGGCGCATCGGGATTGATGGAGAACTCGAAGGTCGCCGGATCGTAGAGCTTGCCCGAAACCGCGAAGAGGTCAGATTCGGCCACGACTTCCCAGTCCCCGTCATTCAGGTACTCGACGCGGAAGAAGTTGGTGCCGAAGGGACTGCCCGTGACTTCATGTTCGACCCCAGGGTTGCCGACGTGATAGTTGTTCAACTCGGGATTGGCCGCGTTGGGAGTGACCAGAAGGGGTTCAGGATAAACGGCCTCCGGTTCGAGTGTGGCAGGATCGACGAAGGTGGTCCATTTGAGGACGGTCGGGCCGATGTCGCTGTACAGGGTTCCAGCAAAGCCGAGGTCCGGATCGGAAGAATCGAAGATGCCGATGTCGGCGGTGTAGTTGATGCCATTGTCGTCCACGGGCACGTCCTCGAAAAGCAACACGCCGTAGGGGTGGGTGATCCGGTAGGTTCCTGCACGGTCCGTGTCGACGCGGACGCGCACCCGGCCGAAGGAGACCTGGCCGCCGTCGGTGATCGATTCGTCGCCGCCGAAGGTTCCTTCCAGGCCCAGCACCAGGATGGCCCGGCCGGCCGGAAGATCGTCGATGACGGCGTCGGCCGACCACCAGAAGCTCTCGCCGCCGGTGCGGAAGTCGAGCTGGTTCGGATCATTGGGGTCGATGGGGTCGGAGATGCACATGGCGTCTCCCGGGGTGCAGAGGGTGAGCTGCAGGCCGCCTTCAAACAGCGGAAGCTGGGTCAAAGGATCGATGGCCTGCTCTCCCGTCTCCGGGTCAATCACCGGCAGTTTTTCCTGATACCAGAGCGGGTAGCCGAAGGCATAGTCGAATTCTTCACCCGTGACTTCGGCGGTCGAGGCGGGGTTGAAAGGGTCCACGCGGTTCACGGGGCCGACGGCGAAAAGGTTCTGTTCCGGGACGCCGGGGAAGACATGGGCGACGAGGGGAACCGTGGTGTCGTACACCTTGCCCATGACGAAGAACTGGTCGGTCTCCACGAAATCGATCCCCACTCCGCCGAGGTTCGAACCCGCGGGGCCGTCAACGCGGAAGACGTTGCCGTTTGTACCGCCCACTACGGTGCTGGCGACGTTGGGGTTGCCGACATACTGCTCCAGGAGAGGTCCGGGTTCCTCGGGGTTCTCGGGATCGACAGGGCCGCGCACCTGCAGGGACGGATTGTTCTGATAATCGGGCCATGTCAGGAAGGGAACCTCATCGGGACCGAAAGCCGCCAGGGTCCCCTGGAAGCCGAGAGCCGGGAAAAGGAAGTTTGCGGCGCCGATGTCGGCGGTGTAGTTGATCCCTTCCTCTGGATCCGCCACCTCGAATATCTGGGTGCCGTAGGGGTGGTTCACCGTATAGGTGCCGGCGACCGGGGTGTCGATGCGGATGCGGGTGCGGCCGAAGGAGATCTGCTGCCCGTCGATCGGGGCCTCGGCCCCACCGAAGGTGGCCTCGACGGCCAGAGTCAGCTGAGCCTTGCCGCCGGGGACGTCGATAGCTGTTTCCGCCAGCCACCAGAAACTCTCGCCGGTGAGAACCAGGGGATTGATCGGATCACCGTTTTCATCCAGTTCAAGGGGATCACCAATGCACAGGTCCGGCCGGGAGGCGTTGCCGGCGGGCGGAGGGACGCAAAGCTCCAGTTGCAGACCTGCGGCGTCCTCATACCAGACCGGGTAGCCGTGGGGGTCGATGGGGGTACCCAGGTCTGCCAGAGCCGACCAGGCCGACGGGGCGGCGAGTGCTACAAAGAGCAGTACCGCCATAATTGAAAGAAATCTCTTCACCATCTGTATTTCTCCTTTCCTGAAACCTTCATTTTCCCTGTAAAAGGATTGAGAGGTTTGACGGCCCGCCTCGGCATCGACATCGCCGGGCGGGGCCGAGACCCCCGACTGACTGAGTCGCGGATGACGCATCCGCGACCCTTTTTGAACTGTTATTACTGCGGCACCGCTACGAAGGCCTGACCGGCAGAGACACCGACGGTCAGGTTTTGTTCGTTCAGGCCGTACGCCTGGCTGAAGCTGCCCTCTTCCAGGATGAGGTCAACCAAGGAGGTGTTGCGGGTATCCCAGACGCTGGCCAGGGAGACCCCGTCGCGGCCGTCCCACCCGGCGATACGGCCGGATTCGTTGACGGCGTAGGCGCTGCTGTCGGCTCCGGCGACGCCGAGATCGGCGATTTCGGAGGGGACGAGCGTGGCGGGATCGAGGGTCCACAGGGTGGCGTGGATTTCACCGTCCGCTGTTTCGGATTCGCCCGACACCCGGCCGAAGTTGTCCACGCCGAAGGCGATGCTGGAGATGAAATCGTCGCCGGCGGTTCCCAGGGCGATGGGGCCATGGGTGATCGCTCCGGTCGCATCGACCATCCAGACCACGGCGGAGGTGTTGCCATTTTCCAGCTCGGCTTCTCCGACGATCAGTCCGTTGTCGCTGATATGGTAGGCCGCGCTGAAGGCGCCGCCGAGGGTGCCCAGGGAGACCGGGTCGGCGCCGCCGGCGTTCCACAACACCGCGACCAGGCCGCTGTCGGTCAGGGCCTCGCCGACGATCTGACCCTCATTATTGATGGCGTAGGCTGCGCTCGTCGGCCCGAAGCCGCCGGAAAGGCTCAACTCCGCGGGTGTCGTTTCGCCGGCGCCCCAGAGGACCGCCACGAAGTCGGATCCGTCCTTCTCCGATTCGCCGACAGCAACCCCGGTGTCGTTGTTGCCGTAGGCGGCGCTGTAATCGTTTTCACCGATGGGGGCGAGCACTGCGGGAGCACCGGCCGTCCCGGCGTCCGCATCGACAGCCCAGCGCACACCCTTGATCGAGGTTCCGTCATCTGCCAAGCCGACCACCTGATCGTTGTCGTTGATGTCGACGCCGGTGCTGAACACGCCGTCCAGGGTGTCGAGCAGAATCCGGGTGAAGGCGGCGAAACGGGTGTCGTCGTTCGGAAGAGTATCATCGCTGTTCGGGATACCGTCGCCGTCGCTGTCGCTGTTGCCGGCGGGATTCGCAGCACCACTGTCACTGCCTCCTCCACCGCCACTGCATCCCGGAAGCCCGAACGCCAGGGCCGTCACGAGGCCGATCAGCATAAGAAGTTTAAAACGTTTCATAAGGTCCTCCCTCTTTCCGTGAATCTGAATATGTGTTCCGAACAACAGCTGTCTCATCTATCAAGGGTTGTAATGAAAGTTTTCCAGTTCGGCTCCCTCCAGGTTGTCGGCCAGAAAGGGCTTGAGCGGCCCCTGGCCCGCGGTGCGTCCTCCGGCTCCGACGGCGGGGATCTCCCGCAGCCGATCGGACAGGACCCGGGTGCGCTTGGGGTTCCCCTCGATCCGGTTGTCGTGACCGTCCGGAATCAGGAGCTGGGGGTGGTCAAAAGGCGCCCTCTCCCACCGGACTCTTTCGTCGGTCAGCGCCAGCAGGAAATCCACCAGCTCTGCCTTCCGTTCTTCATTTCCAATCAGGGTTCCCGTGGCGGCGATGGCAGGATCAAGATCGGCGAGATTTTCGTCGTGGAAATTCCCCCCTCTCGCATAGAAGTTGACCACCTGCATCAGGGAGAGCATGCCGCCGTTGTGCATGTAGGGGCCGGTGAGCTCCACGTTGCGCAGGCCCGGGGTCTTGAAAGCCCCATCGGCGGCCTGTCGGGAATTGATGTCTTCGGCATCCGGGCAGATATTCGGCGGATCGGCAAAGAAGTCGTTGATGCACCCAGGCTGGGCGATGGGGGTAAAGCCCAGGTTGGCTTCTCCGGCGAAATGCTGCCCGGTGAAGGACAGGGGCATGGGTTCACCGTTGGCCATGGAAAACGGGGCCGTGCCGCCTCGTCCGGGATCGTCCTCTGTGGGGGTTACACCGATGTTGTAGAAGCCGATGTCGTAATTGGCCTGAAGACCGTCAGCCATCGTCATCAGTTCGACGAGTCCCGGCTCCCCTTCGGCGCGGGCAAAAGAGACCGAAGCGCCCGTGAGTTCGGCCCCGACATGGCAGTCGAGACATTTGCCGCCGCCGGAAAAGACGCTCCAGCCGCGCTGGGCGCTCTCGCTCATGGCCAGAGTATCCCCCTGCAGGAACCTGTCGAAAGGGGTCTGGTCGGATATGAGGGTCGCCTGATAGAGCTGAAGGGCGAGGCCGAAGAAGAGGGAGAAGTTGTTCTCCATCTGGCTGAAGCCGTCCACGGTGGCGGCGCTGTTCCAGAACTCGGTCCGGAAGGCGGCGCGAATCATGGCGTCGTAGGTGGTGCTCAGCCCTTTTCCGCTGCCTTGCCGCAGAAATTGCAGACGGCTGTCCTGGGGATGGACCTCCTGGGCCGCCAGAGGGCGAAGGCTCAGCATCTTGCGACCGACTTCGGGCCAGGTGCGCCCGATCCAGGACATCTCGACATCGGAGAGCACCGGACCCGTGGCCTGAGAGGCAAGGCTGGCGTTGTTCAGGGCGTAGGGATTGGTCGCCTGTCCCTGAGCATCCAGCCGAAGGTCGACCATGTCGAGGAGCGCCAGTCCATTGCCGGTGTTGATATAAACCCTCGCCTCGGAATTCATGGGCCCGAAAGGATCCACGCCATTGAAGAAATGGTTGGCGCGCCCATCCAGGAAGTTGGCGAAGTTGAAGACGGCGTTGATGACGCTCGGTGCGTTGCGTCCGGTGGCCTGGCGAACGTTGCGGCCATTCCTGGTAAAATCGGGATCGCGAACGATGCGCCCCGGTTCTGCGGCCTGTCCGGAACCAACCCCTAGAAACCGGGTCTTATTCACCCCCTGGGCGCCGACGCGGTCGTCACGAACGGTTCTGGCCGATGAGCGGTCTTCGGGATCGGCGAAGGCAACAAAGGGAAAGTCAACCAAAGTCAGGTCGGCATTAGAGCCGCTGCCCTCATCGAAACTCCCGTTGATGCCGGCATGCAGGGTGTTGCGGGTTCGGTTGTCGGTACCGGCATGGAAATGGCAGCTTGCGCAGGCGGTCCGCCCGTCACTTCCCACCTGCATATCCCAGAACAGGGCCTTTCCCAGGCGGATGGCGGCATTGCGGTCCTGGACGAAGCGACCCAGGTTGACCGGCTCGGGCACCGGCACCTGACTCAGAGGCACGGGGTCGGCCGCCGGGGCCGGAGCCGCCAGCATCGACAGCAGGAGAACTGGAAGAACGGTTCGAAGAACTGCTTTCATCAAATAGTATCCTCTGGAAAGACTTCCAATTACGCCCCGGCCGAGTTGACCTGGATAGGCATGCGCACCGTAAATAGTCGGTTTTTCGTGTACCAGTGGAGGAAGTCCACTTCCACCACATGCTGGCCGAGTCGGGAGGCGGTCCCCGTGTCGATGAGAATGTCCCATCGCTGAGCGGTGGTGAGCTCGAACTGGTGGTTGATGCTGGCCAGCGAGTATGGCTCCGAATACCGGCCGAAGGGGGAGCGCCCCAGAGTCCGGCCGTCCACCGCCACCACCGTCCCCTGCACGGTGGCGGGGAAGCGCCAGCGGGTGGTGCAGTAGGCGGCGTTCAGGGCTCGGACCAGCACTTTGTCCCCCAGGGTCGCGGTGGCCTGGGCGCCGGAGAGAAGGGCCCCGTCCTGTCCGAAGGGTGCCGCCACGCCCGAGACGACGAAGACATCGGGGTTGAAATCGTGCAGCCGGGGGTTTACCGGATTGTTTATCGAAACGAACTCACCTCGCACGATCCCGGCCCGCTCGTGGTAGTTGGGCTGGTTGAGGATATGCCAGCGTCGGTCGATATCGTCCGGGACCCAGATGGCTTCGACATCATAGGAGACCGGTTCGTCACGCATCATCACGGCTCCCGGCCCGCCATCGGTGAAGGGAGCCCCGGGGACGTCGGGATCGATGATGAGCATGCCGTACATCCCCATCTCGAAGTGCAGCACGGTGTTGACGTGGCAGTGGTAGAAGTAGGTCCCCGACTCTCCGGCCAGCCACTGGTACTTGTAGCGGAGGCCGCCGCCGATATCCATGGTGAGATGCCCCACGCCGTCGTTCATCGGCGTCGGCTCGATGCCGTGGTGATGAATGGTATGCGGACCGCGCCGGTTGGACATGCGGCTGTGGATGACTTCGCCCTCCTTGACGCGGATGGTCTTGGCCGGCCAGGAGGAGGTGCCGTCGAGGTTGTCGCGGAAACTCCACATATTGACGGGCCCGAGGCCGGGGACAATGAGGGGAAGGTCGATGCTGTCGTGGATTCCCCGGCGTTCGAAGGAGCGGTCCGGCGTCACCTCGTCGGGGGTGGGGAGGTCCAAATCCAGGGCCTCATTTTCGTTTTCGGCGTCGATGAGCGGCAGCCCCGCCACCAGCGCGGGATCGAGCATGCGCACCGCACGACTCATGGGGGTCAGCCCCTGCAGGTCTTCGGCTAGCTGTCCGGCGGTCGGAGGGACGGTCCAATCGTCCCAGTCCCGCTGTTCCAGGGTATCTTCAGGGTTGAAAGGGGTGCCGAGGTCGCGCCCGATGAAATCTATGTCATTCGCCATGAATCATCCTCCTTGGTCTTTTGAAAACTTCCGGGTGCCTACCGTGCACGCAGGGGTACGGTACGCGATACGCGGGCGTGACTTTGATCGCCGTTTTCGTCGGGTCGATGATAGACCGCGGTGACAAAGCCGCCTCCGGAGAAGGCCTTGAGGGCCCTTCCTCGGCACTCCCAGCGTCCCTGGCTGTCCACAGGCAAGCCTTCCAGAAGGATTTCGCCATCGGCGCCGCCGGCATGGATGTCGACAGTGAGTCCGCTCTGGGGGACGCTGGAGAGGCGTCCCTTGAGCTCAAAGCGTCCTGTTCTGACCCTCAAGTCAGCGCGATCCACGAAAATCACCAGATTATGAGGGTCCATCGGGCCGGAGATCTCCCAGTGGGTGGAGAGCCCATGGGGATAGTTTCCCCCCGCCGCCGTATTGGAGATCTCGTTGTGGTCGTGCATCGGGTAGAGCAGAGGGAAGAACTCCTGCTGCGGCGGCCACTTGGCTGGCGGAATGTCCGGCGGCTGAATGAATGGGATCAGCATGTCCTTGATGTCGCCGGGGGCGAGGGTCCAGGCATCGAGCATGGTCAGATTGTTTGAAATCATGCGCGAGCCGTTCAGGTAGTTGGCGTGGCTGAGGGGGTAGAGGTGGTTGCCGTGGATATGCAGCGAATGCCACATGAGGCCGGCGTTGACGCAGCGGATGACGGCGGGCTGCCCGACATTGCCGTGGATGGCGACATTGGACTGGGTGTCGAAAATGCCCTTCTCGATCGCGGCCCAGTTGAGATGTTCCACGTCGTGCCTCTGATCACGCAGTCCGCCGGGGTTGAGCGTGGGGAAGAGCGACTGGCCGTGCTGGGCGGCGAAAAAGCCGCTCTTGCCGTTGAGGGTGAAGTACTGGGGGAGGATGCCGCTGAGGAACTGCTGCGACGAAACGGTCCCGGAGGTCTCGGCCACCTGCTCGCATTTGTCGGGATCGATGGTGTTGGTCACCCAGACGGCGTTGCGCTCGCCGTTCCAGGGATGGCCCGGGAAATGAGGCGCACGACCGAGGTCTTCGAAGAGCTGCCGCACGTTCTGAGTCGGAGCGTCGTAGGGAGAGCCGTTGGCCCCCACGGGGTGGGGGAGCACCACCAGCACGCCGTGCAGACCCATCATTCGGTTGACGGGAGCGTTGGTCGGATCGAGATAGACGTACGTTCCGGGCGCCGGCGCGGTGAACTCGATCTCCACGTCGTCTTCTCCCCGCTCGATGCTCACCTGCTGGACCTGCTCTCCGTCGACGGTGAGGGGCACGCCGGGGATGGCGAACCGCTTGATGTCGCCTCCGCGGTTGATGTCATTGGCGATGCGCAGTCGAACCCGGTCTCCCGCCAGGGCCACAAGGGTCAGGCCTGGGATGCGTGGAATGTAGGGGGAGTCGTAGGGGTTGGCGGCGATGTGCGCCTCGTCCCGGTCGCGGTCGCCCGTGGTCAGGCGGAAGGACCACATGGGCACCGCGCGCAGGTCGACCATTTCGGCTTGGATCTCGGCCATTTCCAGCCGGACCACGCCACGGCCGGGCAGGGTCGCCGCATGGGCTTGCCCGGCGCCCCAGAAGGCCGGCCACTCGGCCATGGTGCCGACCGCCACGACGGCCAGCCCCGTTGAGGTGAATTTTATGAAATCACGTCTTTTCATGCTCACTCCATCCTGGAATTCGCCTGTTTCCTTCTTGAAGGAGCCAGGCTTTATTTCATCCGCAGGGGGGTATCCAGAGTCTGGACGCCGCTGCCGGATTGTATGCTCACGCTGGATATCAAGCCCGGGGCCACGGGAGACTTGCTCCTGAACTCCCACTGACCGTCCCCGGACACGTCGGCCCTTCCGAGCAGGGGTCTTGTGATCTGTCCCTGGAGTTCGCCGTCGGGGAAGGCGACGGTGTGGACCTTGACGTAGGTACGTCCATTTCGAATCGCCTCCAGCGCGTCGGTAAAGGTGCTGATGCCTTGGGCCGGGCGCGGCTGGAACTCGAAGATGCTCAGGGTTCTATCAAAGCTGCCGCTGAAATCTCCATCGAACAGGTCGAAATACAGGTTGAAAAGGATAGGATCCACCCCCTGTTCGGCCTCCAGGAAGATATTGATCTCAACCACCTCGCTCTGCGGCAGGGGAGAGACCGTCAGGGCAAAGGGAAGAGCGATTTCAGACAATCTCAAATCGAGTTGACCGGTGGATGCGCCGGCTTCCGTCGGCGCCAGGTGCGCTCTCGGTCCGCCAAACACTTGAAGGGTGTTTTCAACGACATTCGAACTGGTGCCGCCGATGTGCCATCTGCCCGTTCTCGGCCGATAGTCGGCCCTGGAGATCTCGAGTTTTTCGACGAGCACCTCGACGACCGCGGGAGCAGAAATCAGACCTCCTGCATCCTGGACCACATACTCGAAGGTGTCGGTCCCGGTGAACCCTGCGGCAGGCGTATAGGTGAAGGTGGTATTTCCGGTAGCAATGACGGTGGTACGGCGTACGGTACCCCCGTTTTCGGTCGTCAGGGTTTCCGTGAGCAGGATTTCTGACAGGGGATCTTCCGCCGGACCGACGGGAAGGCCGAGCGCCCGCGAATCGATGCCGTGAGCATTTTCGGGACCGATCACGTCGGTATCGTTGGCGAGAACGTCGATAGAGACCGGAACGTTCATGGCGGTAACCGCGGAATCATTCGCCGCGACCGGCGGCGCGTTCGCCGCGTCGTTGAAAATCTTCCCCGTCAGTTGGAAATCCTCAATGAGGATCTCCTGGGAGCCGGCGGCGGCGTTCAGGAAGAAATTGGCCGGAGGGTCGAGGAGCCGGATACGGAAGAAATTGGCGAATCCGGCCTCTCCCTCGGGGATGAATGCGCTGCCCGCAACCGGAGAAGTGATGGGATTCAGCTCCGTCCCCGGGTTGGCAAGGTATTGCCGTCCGTCAAGGGCCTGCAGGAAAGCGAGAGGATTGCCTCCGGGCGCGTCGGCCGCCACCAGGAAGGGGCCGATACCCGTTGCCTCTGTAGAGACCAGGGGGGCATTCTCTGCCGGGAAACCTGCAGGGATCAGGACGTCTGCCGGATCGGGCCCGTTTCCTAAAGCCAGGAGAAAATTGCCGGCGGGCGGGGGGCCCGGCTGGAGGAAGTTGCCGATGTCCTGGGTCTGATTGATCTCGCGGTCGGCGGAGACGGTGCTGACGACATAGTCGCGTTCGCCGTAGGGATGGGTCACCCGGTAGGTGCCCGGGACGGGAACGTTGATCCGGATGCGGATGCGGCCAAAGGCCACCTGGTCGCCGTCGACGGTCACGTCGTCGGCGAACGCCGCCTCCTGAGCCAGCACCAGCAATGCGTCGCCGCCTCCGACGGTGCTGGTGAAGGTGTCAAAAGCGACGGCGGACCACCAGAAGGCCTCGGGTCCGAAGTTGCCGGGAAACGATATCGGCGCGCCGGGGAAGAACTCCTCCGTCAGGCAGGGCCTGGCGGGACCGACAGCAGTCTCCACAGACTGGTCCAGGCAAAGCTGCAGCCTCAGTCCGTTGCTGTCTTCGAACCAGAGGGGAAAGCCATGGGCCAGGCTCACCGCAACGGCATCCGGCTCTCCGGAGAGCCCCACCACATCGAAGGCCGGGTCAGGAGTTCCCGAGATGCCGGTCAGCCCGGCGTGTACGATCGAGACATGGACAAGGAAGAAAAGGATTGCCGGAACGGCCAGATACAATCTCATACTGCAACTGCTCCCATACCTTCATTCAATCATGATATTATTGATTACTAATCCTATATTCTTAGTGGGTTTATATTAAATATGACCGGTTGGAAGGTCTCGGTCTATGGGGGATTGCACGTAATTGGGGGGAGGGGATTCCCGCCTTGGGGCTAACATGTTGAAATGCCTGGAGCGGTGGGAAAATAAATTTTTCGGCTTGTAACTTTCCGTGAGAGCGAAAGATTTTCGTCAGCTCTCCCAGAATTCAGGATCGACCAGGCCCAGGCGTACTGCGTACTTGAGCATTTCAATAGGGTTAGCGATGTCCAGTTTGCGGGAGATGCTCCCCCGGTGCTTTTCCACGGTCTTGTAGCTGACGCAGAGGATCTGGGCAATGGCCGTCGTCGAATGGCCTTCGACCAGCAGGCCGAACACCTGACGTTCCCTGTCGGTGAGCAGTTCATATTTGCCCCGGGAGGGCTGCTTGGGGGGGGTAGTGTCGAGGTAGCTCCGGATGAGGTCCGTGGTGATGCGGGCGCTGAAATAATATCCGCCGGCATGTACTGCGCGGATGGCGGCCACGATGTCGGAGTGGCTCGCCCCCTTGAGGACGTAGCCGCTGGCTCCCGCCTGGAGGGCCTGGCGGGCGAAAGACTCTTTTTCGAACATGGAGAGGATCACGATCCGGGTTTCGGGGACGATCTCGTGAACCAGTTTGGCGGTTTCCAGCCCGTTCATCCCAGGCATGGCCACATCGAGGATGAGCACATGGGGGCGAAGCTGCCGGGTTTTCTTCAGGGTTTCGATGCCGTCGGCGGCTTCGCCGACGATCTCAATGTCGGCATGGGTTCCCAGCAGTTCGCGCAGCCCGTTTCGAATGAGGACGTGATCGTCCGCGATGAAAATCCGGATCATGTTACGGCAAGCTCCCGTAGGCAAGGGGGATTCTGGCCCATATCCGGGTACCTTTCCCGAGGGTCGAACTGATCATCAGGCGTCCCCCCACGGCCGCGATGCGCTCCCTCATGCCGATGAGACCCACTCCCGGGGGAGTTCCAGCCATTTTCGGCTGTCCCGAATCGGAGAACCCCCGCCCGTCATCTTCCAGAATCAGACCCACCCGGTGAGAATCATAGAACAGACGAACCCTGGCGCGGCTGGCTCCCGCATGCTTGGAGACATTATTCAGCCCCTCCTGACAGATCCGGAAAATCGTGATCTCGATATCCGGATCAAGGCGGGGGCACTCCTCCAGCTCCGTCTCTATTTCGAAGCCGCAGCCATTGGTTTTCAACTCTTCGACATGCCATTGCAGGGTGTCGCCAAGACCGCAGTTTTCCAGAAGGGGAGGACGCAGGTCGGAAGTGATATCCCGGATGTGATCGCTGAGCCGGCCCACCAGTTTCCGAAGGTAGTCGAGCTGACGCCGCTCTTCGGCTCCGGCTCCCGGCTGGGAGCTGCGGATGGATTCAATTCCGAACTGCAGCGCCGTCAGTGTCTGGCCGAACTCATCATGCAGTTCCCGGGCGAGATGTTTTTTCTCGCTTTCGATGGCGCGGATCATCTGACTCGAAAGGCGCTGGATCTCCAGATCAGACCTGAGATGTTCGGCGTAATGCTTTTTCAGCGGCAGGAAAAGAAAATAATAGGAGGGGGAAAGGAGCAGCAGCAGGATGGTGGCATCAATGATCGGCTGGATCACCCCGGTGACGGGAGGCAGTTGCGACATGATCAGCATGATGACGACTTCGGCGACGAAGACGGCCACCGCAAGAATAATCAGCAGACGAACTGGGGTAAGATGCCTGGGCCACTCGGGTGATATCCAGCGTCCGATGACGGCTTCGCCGTGAAAGGACTCCTCCCGCATTTTTTCGTCGCGACGGATCATCCGCCAGCCTCCTGCATATCAGTCTATTATTTAGATCGCACCCTCAGAATAGTGCATTTCATTCCCCCTGGTAAAGTCTTTAAATCATAAAAGCCTCACTAAATTTGTCACTTAACCTTTTGTCTAGCCATTTTTGTAAAATGATTCTCACTTGACATCGCGAGAATTCTCCCTTCTAAATAACCGGACTGAATATTCACTCCGCGAGGAGAGCATATGGAAAAAAACGGCAAACGAAGCATCATTTTGAATGCAGCTCTGGACCTCTTCGCGGAGAAGGGGTTCCACGGAGCGCCCACTTCCCTGCTGGCCCAGGCGGCGGGGGTGGGGGTGGGGACCATCTACCGTTATTTTAAGGACAAGGACGAGCTCATCCGCGAACTGTACCGGGAGGTACTCGAGCGTGTCCAGGCCCGCGTCTACGGGGATTCCCCGCCCGGGCTGCCGGTGCGCGAACGCTATGTCCGGGCCATGTCCCGGCTGCTGCGTTTTTTCCTCGAGAATCCCCTGGAGTTCCGGTTCATGGAGCAGTATTACTTCTCCCCCTTCTCCAGTGACGACGACTGCGCCGCTCCGGAAGAGAATGAAACCATCCGACAGCTGCTGATTACGGCCCGGACCGAGCGGGTTGTGAAGGAGGCGCACCTCTCCGTTCTGCAGGCCCTGGCCTTCGGCCCGATCGTCGCTCTGGCCAAGGAGCATATCAACAGGAGCCTGGCCGTGGATGAGGAGATGATCCGACAGACCGTCGAGGCTTCCTGGGATGGTTTGAAGCGGTATTAGATAAAAGATAATTTCCGGTTTGTTTTTCTTTCGGAGTGAACACCCACTTCCAAAGGTGACGAGGATGACAAGAGAGATAGAGAAGAAGAGCGTTTCTCCACTGAAGCTGCGACGTCCCGCCTGGATGAAATTTCTCTGGCCGGCAGGGATAACGAGCATCCTCATGCTCAGTCTGCTGGTCTTCTCCCTCGGTCCCTCCGGGGTAGAGGCGGAGAAGGCGGCGCCTGCGCCGGCCGGAGCGCCGCCGGGGATGCCGGTGGAAGCGGCGCTGGTCACGACGGCGCCGGTAAACCGCGAGCTGAGCGCCGTGGGGACGCTGCAGTCGGATGAGTCCGTGGTGGTCAGCGCCGAGATCGCCGGTCGGGTGGAACAGATCGCCTTCTCCGAAGGGGAGCAGGTCAAGGCCGGCCAGGTGCTCCTGCGGCTCGATGATTCGGTCCTGAAGGCGGAGCTCGACAGGTCGGCCGCCAGTCTGGGGCTCAGCCGGGCCAATTACAAGAGGGCCGAGACGCTCCTGAAGGACCGGGCCATCTCCGAACGAGAGCGGGACGAGGCTTATGCCAAGTGGCAGCTGGACGAAGCCACCCTGCGGCTGGCGGAGGCGAATCGGGCCAAAACGGTCATCCGCGCTCCCTTCACCGGCCGCCTCGGGCTGCGCAACGTCAGTCCCGGCAGCTACCTGCGCCCCGGCGATTCCATCGTCACCCTCGATGCCATCGATCCCATCAAGGTCGATTTCAGGGTTCCGGAAGGTTTCGCCCGGCAGGTAAAGGTCGGTCAGAGCCTGCAGGTGAACGTCGATGCCGTCCCTGGACGCACCTTTTCCGGGGAGGTGATCGCCGTCTCCCCCCAGCTTGACGCCCAGGGGCGAAGCATGCTGCTGCGAGCCCGCCTGTCCAATGAAGAAAAGCTGCTCAACCCAGGCATGTTCGCCCGGGTCACACTGGTCCTCGAGGAGAAGGCCGAAGCCCTCATGATTCCGGAGGAGGCGCTGATCGCCCAAGGGGACAGCCAGCTCGTCTACAAGGTGGTGGACGGCAAGGTTGAGGCGGCCCCTGTGAAACTGGGCATTCGGCAGAAGGGGCGGGTGGAAATTATGGAAGGGGTGCAGGCGGGGGACACCGTCATCACCGCCGGCCATCTCAAGGTGCGGCCGGGCATGCCCGTGACCGTCCTCCCCACCGTAGCCGCCGATGTAAAACCAGCGAAGACCGAAGGATGATAACTCAGAGGATGGCTGCGCCATCAAGGATAAGTAGATAATGGTTCTATCCGATCTTTCCATTAAACGCCCCGTCCTGGCGACGGTGATGAGCCTGGTGATCATCCTGATCGGCCTGATCAGCTATCAGCGGCTGTCTGTGCGCGAATATCCCAACATCGACGAGCCGGTGGTGAATGTGGAGACCCGCTACCCGGGGGCCACCGCCGAGATCATCGAGTCGCAGATCACCCAGCCCCTGGAAGAGAGCCTCGCCGGCATCGACGGCATCGACCTTCTCACCTCCCTCTCCCGGCCGGAGACGAGCCAGATCACGGTTAAATTCCGCCTCAGCCGCAACCCCGACCAGGCCGCCAACGACGTGCGCGACCGCGTTTCGCGGGTGCGCGACAGGCTTCCTGATGAAATCAGCGAGCCGGTGATCAGCAAGGTGGAGGCCGACGCCCAGCCGACCATCTACCTGGCCTTCTCCTCCAGCAACCACACGCCGCTGGAGATCACGGATTACGCCGACCGTTACGTCAAGGACCAGCTGCAGAACATCAGCGGCGTCGCCAACGTACTGATCCTAGGAGAGAGGCGCTACGCCATGCGCCTGTGGCTCGACCCGGCGCGCCTGGCCGCCTACGGCATGACCCCCCAGGACGTGGAGAACGCCCTGCGGAGGCAGAACGTTGAAATCCCCTCCGGGCGCATCGAGTCGACGGAGCGGGAATTCACGGTCCTTGCGGAAACCGACCTGCGCACCCCTGAACAGTTCGAGACGATGATCCTGCAGGACCAAAGCGGCTACCTGGTGCGTCTCCGGGATGTGGGACGGGCCGAAATAGGCGCCGAGAGCGAGCGCAGCGTGGTGCGCTTCAAGGGAAACGCCGCCGTGGCGCTCGGTGTGGTGAAACAGGCCACCGCGAACCCCCTGGACATCTCCAAGGCCGTGCGTACCATGGTCCCCGAAATCGAGGCAGGCCTCCCCGAGGGGATGAAGGTCGCCGTCGCCTACGATCGCGCCATCTTTATCGACCGCTCCATCCAGAACGTCTTCCGGACCATCGGCGAAGCGGTCCTTCTGGTCATCCTGGTGATCTTCATCTTCCTGCGCAGCTTCCGTTCCACCCTCATCCCGCTGGTCACCATTCCGGTCTCGTTGGTCGGCGCCTTCGGCGTCATGTACGTCCTCGGCTTCTCGGTGAATACCCTCACCCTCTTGGCGATGGTGCTGGCCATCGGCCTGGTGGTGGACGACGCCATCGTGATGCTGGAGAATATCCACCGTCACATCGAGGCGGGGATGTCCACCCGGGAGGCGGCCTTCAAGGGGAGCCGCGAGATCGCCTTCGCGGTCATCGCCATGACCCTGACCCTGGCGGCGGTCTACGCTCCCATCGGCTTCATGGAAGGGCGCACCGGCCGGCTTTTCACCGAATTCGCGCTGACCCTCGCCGGTGCGGTTCTGATCTCGGGCTTCGTCGCACTGACCCTCTCGCCGATGATGTGCTCCAAGCTGCTGCGTCACCAGAAGAAGCATTCGGCCGTCTACAACTTCATCGAGCGGGGGATGGTGTCCATGACCGACGGGTACCGCGCCCTGCTGCGCTGGTCCCTGCGCGGAAGCGTGGTGGTGATCCTGCTCGCCCTGGGGACGGCCGGAGCGGCCTGGTTCCTCTTCGGCACCCTCAAGTCCGAACTCGCTCCCACCGAGGACCGGGGGACCATCATCGGCGTCGGCATCGCCCCGGAAGGGTCGACCATCGCCTACACCGACAAGTACGCCCGCATGATCGAAAAGGTTTATGCCGAGACCCCCGAGGTGGAGCGTTATTTTGTGCTGACCGGCCGGCCGGTGGTCTCACAGATCATTGCCTTCGCCGGCCTCGAGGATTGGAACAAGCGGGATCGCAAGCAGCAGGCCATCGTTCAGGAGATGCAGCCCAAGCTTTTCGGCGGCATCCCGGGGATCATGGCCTTTCCCCTCAACCCCCCCTCCCTGGGGCAGAGCGCCCTGTCCAAGCCGGTGCAGTTCGTCATCCAGACCAACGCCGATTACGGGGAGCTGCAGAAGATGACCGATGCGGTCATGGACGAGGCCCGCAAGTGGCCGGGATTCCAGAACCTCGATTCCGACCTGAAGCTGAACAAGCCCCAGCTCTCCGTCCAGGTCGACCGGGAGAAGACAGTGGACGTCGGCGCCGATGTCGCCACCGTCGGACGCACCCTCGAGACGATGCTCGGCGGACGGCAGGTCACCCGCTTCAAGCGCGAAGGGAAGCAGTACGACGTCATCGTCCAGATCGAGGACGTCGAGCGGGTCACCCCCTCGGATCTCTCCGCCATCTATGTGCGGGGAAACGGGGGCAGGATGGTTCAGCTCTCCAACCTGGTGACCGTCGATGAGACGGTGGCTCCCAAGGAGCTAAACCATTTCAACCAGCTGCGCGCCGCCAAAGTCACCGCGAGCCTGGCGCCGGGCTATGCCCTCTCCGACGGAATCGCCCAACTCGAGGAGGTCGCCGCCCGGGTCCTGCCCGGCAACGCCATCGTCGACTACGACGGCCCCTCCCGGGAATTCAAGGAGTCGAGCGCCAGCCTCTACGTAACGTTCCTGCTCGCCCTGGGATTCATCTACCTGGTGCTGGCGGCGCAGTTCGAGAGTTTCGTCGATCCCTTCATCATCATGCTCTCGGTCCCCTTGAGCGTCACCGGGGCCCTGCTGGCTCTCAACCTCAGCGGCCACACCCTCAACGTGTACAGTCAGATCGGCCTGGTGACGTTGGTGGGACTGATCACAAAGCACGGCATCCTCATCGTCGAGTTCGCCAACCAGCTGCAGGAGGAGGGGTGGAGCAAGTTCGACGCCGTCGTCGAGTCGGCCTCCCTGCGCCTGCGACCCATCCTCATGACTACCGGCGCCATGGTTCTGGGTGCCCTTCCCCTGGCCCTGGCCCACGGCGCCGGAGCGGAGAGCCGCCAAGCCATCGGCTGGGTCATCGTGGGGGGGATGAGCCTCGGAACGGTGCT